>CAYMPQ010000120.1:0-2517 GCA_964392345.1 uncultured Actinomycetota bacterium | reverse complement strand
CTCCACTTGCAATCAATTCAGGATCATTGCTGAAAACACTAATTATAGGAGTAGGAAAAACTAAAAAAAGAATGGAGAAAAATAATCCTATAGCTACTGTTGACAGAACTGAAACTTTTAATGCTTCTTTAACTCTGTTCATCTTCATAGCCCCATAGTTATATCCGATCATAGGCTGGACTCCTGCAACAATTCCGAAAAGTGGCATGGTCACAAACATAACTATTTTGTTCACTATACTATAAGTAGCAATTGCAATGTCTCCGCCATAAGCCCTCAGTGAATTATTAACCAGTATGATAAGGAAACTGGCGCTTACCTGCCTGATAAAGGATGCAAAACCAAGGCTTACCATTTCCTTTATAACTGAAAATCTCAGCTTGAAATAATGAATCTTTATCGCAATAGAATTTTTTCGTCTCAAGTAATATTGAATGGCATAGATAAACCCTATAAACTGCGCAATTATAGTAGCATATGCTGCACCCCTTATTCCCAGTTTGAATACAAATATAAATATTGGGTCCAGAATAATATTACTTATTGTAGCTAGAAGCAAAATAAGCATAGAGTTTTTAGCATCTCCTTCTGCCCTGATAAGATTATTTGTAGATACCAAAAAAGGGAAGTACACAAATCCGAATGCAACTATAGATAGATAATCCCTGGCATAAGGAAGAATATTTTCAGTAGCACCAAAAAGTCTTAAGATAGGATTCATAAATATAAATATTACTACTGAGAATACTATCCCGAGTATAGTGATTGCTATAAAAGAGTTTCCTATAGTCAGGCCTGCCCTTCCATAGTCTTTTTTACCCAGACTTCTTGAAATCATAGAAGCTGAGCCCAATCCAATTAATTGGGCTAAAGACATTATTATCATCTGTATTGGAAAGACTATACCGATAGCGGCAATGGCAAGAGTACCGACCCCTTTCCCAATAAATATAGTATCAACAATGTTATATAAGCTATTTACCAGCATCCCTATAGTAGTTGGAATAGCCAGTTTTGCCAGAAGTGGTCCAATTCTTTTATTTTCTAGGTCTATTATGTTTTGATTACTATTTGCCATTAATCTTTACCCTTTAATTTACCATTTATTTTTTTCAGCATATTTATTGCCTCAAAAAAATCCTTATTTTCCTTTACACTGAGGTTTTCAATTTTAAATAGAACAGTATCTTCAAAATACTTTCTCATTGTCTTTGTAAAAATTTTTCCCTTTTCTGTCAGACTAACCAAGACTTTTCTCCTGTCGTTTTTGTCAAATTCTCGTTTTACATAACCCTTTTCAATAAGGTTGTCTATTAATGTTGTAAGACTACCTGATTTTAGATCCACATCACTACATAATCTACCCATACTCATTTTTCCATTATCACTAATACTAATCAGGGCAATGAATTCTGACCTGTTTATATTATGTTTATGAACCTGTGTACCTAAATCTCCGATTAAGTTGTTTTTTAATTCAAAAAGAAACTTTAGAATATCCAGAACTATTTTTATATCTACATTTTTTTTCATAATATTAAATTTTCTTTCTTATTAATGTTATTTAGTTATCAAATATTTAGAATTCTAACTATTATAGAGGTGTTTGTCAAGATAAATTTTCTAGGAGTAATAAAATGAATTTTAGATGTGATAAAAGTATCTTACTGGCTGGCCATAGCGAACGAAGTTAGAACCGGGATCATTGGTTTAGGTGAGGATATTTTTATACCAGAATTAAATTTTTAATTTACTTTTATGATTATTATTTAAATATTATAATTAAGACTATAAAAATATTTTGTCTAAGGAGGGAAGATTGAAATGTTAAAGGATTTTAAAGAATTTATAATGCGGGGCAATATGATTAGTATGGCCGTAGGTATTATTATTGGTATAGCCTTTGGTGCTATTATTAACTCTTTAGTAAATGATATTATAATGCCTCCGATAGGACTTCTTTTAGGAAATGTTGACTTTTCTAGTCTTTTTGTAGTACTTAAGGAAGGAGCTACTGCTGGACCATATTTATCCCTTAACGCAGCTCATGAAGCAGGAGCAGTAACATTAAATTATGGGATATTTGTGAATGCAATTATAAGTTTTTTAATAATAGCTTTTGTACTTTTCTTCATCATCAGGGCTGTAAATAGATTAAAAAAGAAAGAGGAGAAAAAAATTTCTACAAAAGAATGCCCTTTCTGTTTTTCAGTAATTGACCTCAAAGCTACTCGCTGCCCAAAATGTACATCTGAGTTAAAGGTATAATATGGCTGGCCATAGCAAATGAAGTTAGAACCAGAATTATTGGTTCAGATAGAGATATTTTTATACCAGAATTAAGTTTTTAAACTTAATTATTATTTACTCCACCATGCTACTCACTTTTTTTATTTAAACTTTAAACAAAAGGCATGAAGATATATTTTTTGCGATATAGTTCCGATTTTGTTAACAGTCTGCTTTTAAGTGCGATATAGTTCCTATTATGGTGATATTAGGAACTATTGGTGGAAT
>CAYMPQ010000119.1:0-2556 GCA_964392345.1 uncultured Actinomycetota bacterium | reverse complement strand
CTCCTCTGGCAATGGCAAGTTCCTGGAACAGCCGTGGGATGCGGATGTAGAATGCTGTGTAGCCCATTCGGCAAGCCCTATTAGCCAGGGCACAAGCCAGGTAGGTTTTTCCAACCCCGGTGGCCCCTGTGATGATGACGTTTTGAGCCCTTGTGATCCAATCGCAGTGAGCAAGATGGAGAATCACCGATTTGTCGATACCTCTGGGTGTCTTGTAGTCGATGTCCTCGATACAGCCGTTGATTTTGAGCTTGGCGTTACTCAGCAGCCGCCTCATACGGCGATCCTCCTTCCAGGTCCATTGACGGTCAACGAGGAGGGCAAAGCGCTCCTCGAAAGAGAGCTCATTGATATCAGGCTGCTGTAGCTGTTCTTTGAAGGCATCGGCCATGCCATTGAGTTTCATGGCATAGAGTTTTTCGATGGTCTGTTCAGTGAGCATCACATGCCTCCTTTCAGTGGTAGTAGTGTGTTCCCCGGATATTGTGATGGGTAAGGGGGTTTGGGTTTTCAGCGTGATCAAACATGAGAGGCTGCTGGTCGAGTCCCCTTTTGAGAATCGATTCAACGCTTTTAAAGGAGAAGGCTTTTATCATAAGAGCTCGTTCGCAGGCGGCCTCGAGGCGTTCAGGGCTGTAGCGTTTGCCGAGCCGCATGATACCCAGGCAGGAACGGAAGCCTTGCTCCGGGTGCGGTCTGCTCTCCAAGACCCTGATGACAAGCTTTTTGGTGTGAGGCCCGTTTTTTCCGGCCCAGTTGATGATTCTCGAAGGGGTCCAATCGAGATATCGTTGATGGCTCTTTGGCATGTGCTCCCGTAAGGTGGTAAAGCCTCCCTGGCAGTAGCTTCTTTGATGGCTTGTTACTCGCCTATTCTTGAAAAGCACCTCCACCGTGGTAGCGGTGATCCGCACATCTACCTGCTCTCTGACCAGCTGATAGGCTACGCTATAGTAATGGCGGTCAATCTCGATATGATAGTCGATATTGACCCGGGCCTTTTTCCATTCGGCGTACTCATACCGGCGAGAGGGAAGGGCCTTGAGTGCGGGCTTGTCCAGGGTTTGAAAAAGGTATCTGCGGGAGGTATCGAGTTTTTTAAACCTTCGATTATTCAGTTCCGGGACTCTGTTGGCAATGGCCTCATTGAGCTCGGCAACGCTGAAGAAGGTATGATTTCTCAACGCTGCCAGGATCCATCGCTCAGCCACAAGGACCGCTGATTCAACCTTGGCTTTATCTTTCGGTTTTCCGGCTCGCGCGGGGATCACGGTGGTTCCATAATGCTCGGCCAGGTCTTGATACGTTGGATTGATATCAGGCTCATACCGGCAGGGGCTGGTGACGCCAGCTTTCAGATTATCGGGCACAATGATCTCGGTAACCCCCTGAAAGAACTCAAAGGCATGGATGTGGGCGGTGATCCAGGAGGGCAGATCTTCAGCCAGGCTGGCTTCTGCATAGGTATAATTACTGGCACCGAGCGCTGCGATAAAGACGTGAGCTTCCATGACCTCCCCGGTACAAGGGTTGATGATGGGCACGGTCTGGCCCGCATAGTCAACAAACATCTTTTCTCCGGCCCGGTGCTCTTGTCTCAGGGTGATATCAAGCTTTTTGGCCCATTGGCGGTAGCGATTGCAGAACTGGCTGTATTGATACCCTTCAGGGTTCGCCTGTTTGTACTCATACCAGAGGAGCTGCAAGGTGACGCTTTTTTTCCTGAGTTCCTGAAAGAGGTAGTTCATAGGGGACATCTGGCGTTTGGCCGATCCGTGTGACTGATGCAGGGGGAAAAGCAGATGCTCAATGGCTGTATCATCCAGATCAGGATCAAGCGGCCATCTCAGGCCAGCCAGTTCAGCCCTGAGAAGGTATTCCCTCACCGTAGTATGAGAAATGGAGCAGCTTGTGGCAATCTGCCGATTAGTCAACTTCTGATCCCATTTTAACCTGAGAACTTCTTTGATTTTTCGCATGGACAATCTCCTCTTTGCCATCGATACCTCCTCATTAGTTTTTGAGGAACAGTACCGTTGACAGGGTTAATTATCCAGCGTCGTCGGGATGCTCCGAAGTGGACGGAATGGTTCGGAATGGGTGGACGGATTAAATCGGAATCAGTGGACAGTTAACTTCGGAATGGGTGGACGGAATGCGTCGGAATACGCAATATAACTATAAACAGGTTCACTCTACCACTCAGGAGGTCCCCTACTTCCGTTTTCAAAGAGCATTAAAAGAGAAGCGGTCTCTGTTTCGGGAGTTTCAGGTGAGACCACCGTTTCAATCGGTGAAGGATATCTTCTGTTTACGTGTGGAGCGAAGCGTTGATTCCTACCGAAAGATATCCCTGCACAACCTCCAGCTCAAGGTGAACAATGCAACGCCAAGGAAACGGGTAACCCTTCGCATCTACCCTTTGAACAAAGAGGTATCTGAGGTCAGGTTCTGGTGCGAGGATATACGTATCGATGTTCAGAGAATCAAACGTAGTGATCTAAAGGGAGTATTTTGATCCCTTGGATTGACATGACTCCCATAATCGGTTAAAAG
>CAYMPQ010000118.1:0-2562 GCA_964392345.1 uncultured Actinomycetota bacterium | reverse complement strand
CCTTCAGGCGTGAGATTTGGCACACCCGCCATTACCACCCGTGGCATGAAAGAGGGAGAAATAAAGCAAATCGCCAAATGGGTTAATGAAGCGCTAGAGCATAAAAATGAAGAAGAAGTTTTGGATAGAATTAAAAAAGAAGTAAAAGAAATGTGTCTAAAATTCCCTATCCCAAGCATTTAGTAATTGGAAAATTGTAATTAGTAATTAGTAATTTGGAAATTGAAATTTTTTATATCATAGATTGCACGTTCCACGTTATGCGTTATGCGATATGAGTTATGCAAAAATAATTGATGGCCAAAAGCTGGCTAAAAAAATTAAAGATAAAATTGTTAAAGAGATACTAGAATTAAATAACAATAAACCAGATTGCCTACTCAGACCGAATTTGGCGATTATTTTAGTTGGCGACCGTGCCGATTCAAAACTATATGTTAGTCTTAAGGAAAAAGAAGCTAAAATTGTAGGTATAGACACTCATCTTTATAGGTGCCCAGCCAATATTTCAGAAAAGGAAATTTTAGAAATAATTAGTTGCTTAAATAAAGACGAGATAATCGACGCTATCCTAGTACAATTACCTTTACCTAAAAATTTTGATGCTGATAAAATAATTAAAGCTATTGATCCTAAAAAAGACGTTGACCGCTTTCACCCAGATAATTTAAAAATTCTAATGTCTGCCTGCGGTCATGATGAGGCTATACCTCCTGTCTATAGCACTGTTTTAGAAATTTTAAGAAACATTAAATGCAACTTAAAAGATAAAAAAACTTGCATAATAGCTAATTCAGATATTTTTGGCAAAAGTTTAGCTAAAATTTTAAGTTGCGAAGGCGCTAAGACTGAAGTAGTATTGGCTAGCGATAAAAATTTAGTAACTAAAACCAAACAGGCTGATATTTTAATTACGGCCGTGGGCAAACCAAAATTTATTAAAGCCGATATGATTAAACAAGACTCAATTATTATTGATATTGGTATAACTAAGATTGATAAAGAAGTTTCGGGCGACGTTGACTTTAACGATGTCATTGCTAAGGCTAGTTTTGTAACGCCAGTGCCGGGCGGAGTCGGACCTTTAACTATTGCTATGCTATTTAAAAACACTTTGGAGCTATACAAGAATAAAAAATAAACTTTTGTCATTTCGAATTCCGAGAATTCGGGGTGAGAAATCTATAATACTCGCCACTTTACAAACACTTTTTTCTGCTGTTTACGAAATATTATAGATCTCTCCTCCCACAGGTCGTCGAGATGACAAAAATAAAAATTCAAAGCAAAGCAAAAATTATTTTTATATTATTTATATTATTTTATTTTTAAACCCATGAACCAATACGAACAATGTTTAAACCAGCTTGATAGAATCTGCTCTATTATTAAAAAAATTGATAACGCAAATGAAGCGGCTAATTTTATTTCTCACGAAACGGAAATTTTAAAACATCCCAATCGCATAACCGAAGTTTCCATCCCGGTTAAAATGGATAATGGCGATTTAAAAATATTTACTGGCTATCGCGTCCAACATTCTAATGCTCGTGGACCATATAAGGGCGGAATTCGTTTTCATCCTCAGGTTGATTTAAATGAAGTCAAATCTTTGGCTTTTTGGATGACAATTAAATGTGCAACTGTTGATATTCCTTATGGTGGCGCCAAAGGTGGTATTACTGTCGACCCGCGAACACTTTCCGTGAGCGAATTAGAAAAATTAACTAGAGGATACACGCGAGCGATTGCCAATATTATCGGACCCGATATTGATATTCCGGCTCCGGATGTTTATACCACTCCGCAAATTATGGCTTGGCTTATGGATGAATATAGTCGAATACAAGGAAGAAATATGCCTGCGGTTGTGACTGGCAAACCAATAGAAGTTGGCGGTTCTCTAGGAAGAGATACGGCCACCGCTCAAGGCGGATTTTATGTTTTAGAAGAAGTACTTAAAAAAACTCCAGCTTTTTCCAACAGTGAAAATAAAAAAAATATAAAAATTGCTGTGCAGGGTTTTGGTAACGCTGGATACAATTTTGCTAAAATCGCTCATGACTCAGGCTACCGCGTGGTAGCGGTAGCCGATTCCAAGGGAGGAATATTTAACGAAGAAGGTCTTGATATAGAAAAAGTAATCGAACATAAAAATTCTAACGGTTCAGTTCTTGACTTCCCTGGTACAAAAAATATTTCTAATGAAGAACTTTTAACTTTACCTATAAATATCTTAGTACCAGCCGCTTTTGAAAATGTCATTACTATGGAAATGGTCGGAGATATTAAAGCTGATGTAATTTTGGAGCTTGCCAATGGTCCGATGAAAATAGAGGTGAGTGAAGCACTAGCAGAAAAAAATATTTTAATTATTCCAGACGTTTTAGCTAATGCCGGCGGAGTGGTTGTTTCCTATTTTGAATGGGTACAAAATCTCCGACAATATTATTGGGAAGCTGACAAGGTTCAAGCTCGCTTAAAAGAAAAAATAACCCAAGCCACCACCTTAATTTGGGAAACTAAAGAAAAATACAAAGTTGATATGCGCACCGCCGCCTA
>CAYMPQ010000117.1:0-2587 GCA_964392345.1 uncultured Actinomycetota bacterium | reverse complement strand
ACCGACCAGAGGTCCTCTTTGTTGTAGAAGACACGGGCATCGCGCATGTGATAGCTGCGATAGACCGACGCCTGGATGGAGAACATGTCGAGCGGATACCGGAGGTGCTCTCTGAGGCCATCGGGCATGGCATCCACGGGCTGGAACAGGTCCGGGAAGATGGCCTGGTATGTCTGGACGATGGGGTCCTCCGGGTCGACGACGTAGAAGCCGACCGTGCCGTCGTAGGCATCCACCACGGCCTTCACGCTGTTGCGGATGTAGTTAACGCCGCTATCGAGTGGCTCGGAATAGGGGTAGCGCGAAGTCGTTGTGTAGCAGTCGAGTATCCACAGCAGATGACCGTCGAGCGTAACGATGTAAGGATCATCGTCGACGGACAGGAACGGCGCTATGTGATGTACGCGCTCTATGACGTCACGGTGGTACAACAGCTTGCTGTCGCCTGTCATCTGCCCGCTGATGAGAATGTTGAAGTCCGACAGTTCCCACGCATAAAGCGCCCGCCGAAGAATGCTGCCGATGGGGACGCCGCCCCTTCCTTCGTACGAGCCGTAGACGTTGCTGTCGCCCATCGGGTAGTCGAACTCCTGCGCCTTCGCGCCGACTATCACAAAGTCATCGGTCTTCTCTCCGTAGTAGATCTGCGGCCGCGTGATGTCGAAAATGCCTGTCGGCGGTATGTCCTGGACCCAGAGGACGGGCAGCCCACCCTCGGCTCTCACTTCGTTCACAGGGCTCATGGCTATGCCGTAGCCGTGTGTGAACTGCAGGGTCCTGTTGACCCAGGTCTGTGCCTCCGCAGGTAGTTTCTCCTTGGACAGCTCTCGCGCCGCAAGCATGACCTGGCGGTACTCGGAGTCAATCGTGTACCGGTCCACGTCAATGTCAATGAAGTCATAGTAGGTGCGGATGGACTGAATCTGGGTGTATGTGTCCAGCATGGGCCGGTGGTCCCACAACCGGATGTTCCTGATAGTCAGTTCATTGTTTTGGATTTCCTGAAAAGTGGGCATCGGCTCCGCAGCGAAGGCCTGCTCTTCGATACTGGTGAGGCCGTACGCCTCGCGGGTCGCCTCGATGTTGTATTCAATATAGGGGGTCTCCAGCTGCAGCTCGTTGGGCTGGACCTGAAGTCGCTGCATCAGCCCGGGCAAAACCTGTCCCACGACGATGCTCAAGACCACCCAGAGGCCGAGTCCGTAAGTGGCCCAGCGGACCTTGCGCCGAATGAGTGCAAAGATGATAAGGACGCCGACCAGCAGCGTAGCGACCACCAGTGTCCACTGGGCAGGCAGTTGGGCATGCATGTCCGTATACCCGGCGCCAAAGACCGCCCCCCTTGGTGAGTACACGAGGTCCCAGATGCCCAGCCAATAGCTGAGGGCCGCCAGCACGGCCACCCCCACAATCAGCACACCTCCGTGGGTGAGCACCGGTCGGGAAAAGTCAAAGCGCTTCCCCTGGGAGCTGTAGGCGATCGCGTAGACAGCCACAGTGGCCAGAAGCGAAAGAACGACGGCCGTCAGAAGCCAGCCCCGGATGAGACTGAGAAACGGCAGTGAGAAGACGTAGAAGCCGACATCCTTAAAGAACACCGGGTCGGCCACGCCAAACGATTGCCCGTTGAAGAAACGGAGCACTACCTCCCAGTTCGCCTGCGCAGCCGCACCGAACATGAGCGCCAGTAAGACAGTGATAGCCGCCACGGCCGCACTCGTGAAACGCTGCAAGTACGGAAGCATTGACTGTGCGGAGGCTTGAGCGGCGCCCTTTGGAGCGAGACGCGAGGCGATGGCGATGTTTCCTGCGAAGAGCGCGCCGAAGACCACTGCCGCAATCGCGAATAGAACGATGCGGGTCAGGAGTATCTTCGTGTAGACGCTCGTAAAGCCGAGCGTGCCGAACCAGAGCCACTCGGTGTACACGGATTTCGCGACCCATGCCACTACCACCAGCAGCACGAGCACCGAGATAATAATGACCCGGCGGTGACTGATGCCCCCGGCCGGCCGGCCGCCGGGCGGTGTCTTTCCGGGTTCCCCGAACCAGCGCTCAAAGTCACGCTGCAGTTGACTCACGTTGCTCCTCCCTTTCAACGCGCACCCCAGGCGCGCCCCCTCTATTGCGGTGTTGGCGACCAATCATGGCCGCTACGGGACACAATAGCACTCGCCTACGTTCGCGGTCAAAGACGACGTGGTAACAGTTCCGGAGTTGGCACGCTTCAGGGGCAACCCGCCGACTGCGGCCGGCGTTGTGTCGGTATGTGGGTAGAGGCATCCCTGCTTTTCCGTCGTATAATGCAGCGAGATGCGTCGAGCATGCCGCAGGAGGAATCGTAGGAAATGGACAAGAACCGAAGCCTTAGTATCCGGACAGTGTACCTGTACGTGGCTACGCTGGTCGGCCTGGGATTGATTATCGCGGGCGGCGTCCAGGCATTTGAGCTTATCCTCAAGTCGACCGTTCTGACACAAGCCGATGCAGAGGAACGCCTCTGGGCGCGGCAACCCCCGATGCCGTATGCGCTCGATGTAGTGAAAGAAGCCCCCGGGTCTCTGGAAACGACTGCGGAACAGCAGGC
>CAYMPQ010000116.1:0-2633 GCA_964392345.1 uncultured Actinomycetota bacterium | reverse complement strand
GCCCGAGTGGCGGAATTGGTAGACGCAACGGACTTAAAATCCGTTGAGGTTTTTCCTCGTGCCAGTTCGATTCTGGCCTCGGGCACCATCTAATACCTATCTTAATATAGTTAATAAATCAAAATAATATTAGCGGTTCGAATCCTCTCTCCCCAGCCAAGAATTGTATGACATAGGGAAAAGTTTGTGATATTATTTTTTTGATTAGTTTAAATTTCTAATTTTTTTAAAAGGAGTAGGATGAAAACTAAAATACTATTTTGGATATTTGCCCCTCTTAAAAACATTTCACTTGGTGTAATAATATTTCTTCTATTCCAAGCATTTGGAAAAACTGCTGGTCATCAAGTCATTGGCCTTGATACCCAAATACTACTAAGTTCACTTTTCCCCTTGCTTACACTAATTATTGAATATATTTTCTATAAAAGTATAAGGGTCAGACCATAAAGCATTCGGTCAATTCTATATTTTGTAGTAAAGGGAAGCATAAATGAATAAAGAAAGTTGGGAATATTATTTTTTCCTTCAGGATATGGGAGTATTTGAAAATCCAGGAGGTGTATATCAAAAAAAATTAAAAGAGTATGAAGGTAAAACTTTAAATGAATATACGAATGAATTGGGGGAAAAAGGTTGGGAGATGGTAAACTGCATACCTTATTCTACAGGTATAGGCACTACTACAGGTTTTTTATTTATATTTAAAAGACCTAAGAGATAGATAAATAATATTTAATCCCTGAATATGTTTTCTATAGAAGTATAAAGGTCAGGACATGGAGTATCCAGTCATTATTTTCCTAAATCTGAAATATTAAGTAAGATTATTTCCTTATTGATATCCTGTTTATTCTATCGATATTAATTAATTCTATTTTTCCTCTTGTTTCTAACGTTATCCAGCCGTTTTCAGATTTTGCAATAGTTCCCGAAAATGGAGTATAAGTGGTAATATCTATTTTACATTTTTTATCAATATAGGATTTTAAATAATCACTCTTCTCTGACATGAGATACACTTCCTTTAACACAAGCAAATTCTTTATAATTCTTTAAAAAACAAAACTTATACATATTAAAGTATTACTTCTTATAATTCAAAGCAGATATTATTATAAGTAAATATTAAAGATACGGTGATATTTGATTAATTATTTTAAAAACTCAATTCAGGTATAAAGATATCTTCATCTAAGCTTAATAATTTGGTTCGAATAACGTACACAGTGGACAGCCAGTTTGTGCACTAAGCAAAGTGACCAACTTCCCTATTTTTAATGAAAGTTTAAATACATATATTAAAAAATATTTTTAAGTATCAACAAAATGTTTATAATTTAGCGATTTAGCGACAATATTTGATAAAATCCCACTCACTATATTTATCCAATAAAAGGGAAATAGATATTGATAACCTAAAGATTTTTCACTAAAATAAATACTAGTTGGTAAATTAGTAACATATTGACCCCATTCAAATACTAAAAATAAAAATCCCTAAATGAATAATAAACTAATAGAAAAATTTGCAGAAAATTTTTTCAGCACATTTTATAGTGGCTGTTGGAATGATGAAATTAAATATTCAATTTCGGATTTGTCTGTTCAAGAATCCTATGCTGTTCAGGACTTGGTTGCTAAAAAGAAGATAGCAAGAGGTGAGCGTGCAATCGGATATAAAGTGGGTTGCACCAGTTGTGCCATTCAGTCCCAATTTGGATTGAATGAACCAATTTTCGGCAGATTATTTTGGCCACACATTTTTGATGAAGGGAAAGAGCTTAACTGGAAAAGATATACCAATTGTGCGATAGAACCTGAAATGGTTTTGAAAATAGGTAAAGACCTGAAAGGTGAAAACCTAACTGACGAAGCTTTAATAAGTGCTATTGAATATGTGAGCCCGGGAATTGAGATTCACAATTTTAAATTTTGGTATACACCACCAACGCTGCAGGAATTAATCTGTTCAAACGGTATTCATGCAGGATTGGTTGTGGGCGATAGTAAGAGTTCTCCAAACAACCTATCATTTGAATCGGAATGGTTTAAGGTTTATAAAGACGACAAAATAATTACAAAAGCAAAAGCATCTGAAATTATGGGAGGGCCTTTGCATTCACTGAGATGGCTGACAGGAAAATTGACGAAGCGAAATGAGATATTAAGAGCCGGAAGTTTTGTTATACCTGGTTCACCAGTTGACCTTATTAATATTTATGAAGACACAAAACTAACAATCCTCATTGAAAAAGTCGGAAAAGCTATCGCATATTTTAAATCTTGATCAGGAAACATCGCACTCACTTAATTAATTATTTTAATTCTGCAAGTATTTTGTCATACCTATCTACCTCTTCAACTATTTGAGGGTAATCCTCCCATTTTTTGAATTTTTCAGGTGTAAACTTAAACTCTTTTAGTTTATTCTCATCCTGGTCAAGTACATACTTCCACAATCCACCAACACGGCAATAACTGCCGGCTCCGCATTTAAGGCATGGAGGCGTCTGTGAATTAAAATAAATGTGGCCAAGTAAATTAAATTGATCACTATGTGTCACCATGCTTTCAAAACTGGCTATTCCGTTTTGTATTTTCTTTGGTTTTACTCCAATAGATATAAGTAC
>CAYMPQ010000115.1:0-2640 GCA_964392345.1 uncultured Actinomycetota bacterium | reverse complement strand
ATATCGGTAATCTCAACAAATGGCTCAACCAGTTTTTGCGGTAGGAGTCCCTTGAGAATGTTGCGGTAACTTCTTTTACTGTAGCGGTCAAAATCTCTTTGCAGGCGCTCGCGTAGCTCCTTATCACTAAGCGCTGGTTTGAGGTCAATAGATACGCTGACTGGTCCGTGCTCAAGGGCATCGACTATCGCCAGGCTCATTTGCAGTGTGATCGGCCCACCGATGCCAAAATGAGTCATCATCATCTCACCCATACGACTTTCAATAATGGGTAAGCGCGGGCGTTTACCCATTATGCCCCGCCCTGAGTCTCTGGTCGGTGTCATTGATGGGTCAATCTCATCAGCCACACACTGATATGCTGTCAAGCGCACATTGCGCAGGCTGACGCCCTGCATACTCTTGGCGCGCTGAACCTCATATACTACTAGAGGCACTAGAGCCGGGCGCAGCCGTGTAATGGTGTGCCCAACCGCAGCCGCTATACGATAACCATCACCGGTGGAACCAGTGCCCGGATATGAAGCGCCACCAGTTGCCAGAATGACTGCTGCTGCGGGGGACGTCTTTGGCTCAGTTTGCACGCCTACTACACGACCTTTATCCACCAGTATATTAGTTATGCTGACACAGGTCTGCATCTTAACTCCATTGTCAGCCAGGTATTGCCCAAAGGCTTTGACAATGTCCCGAGCATCGTCAGACGCAGGAAAGATTCGTCCACCGCGTTCGGTCTTGGTCTCCACGCCATAACGCCTCAGAAATGCCAGCAAGTCATCCCGAAAGTAATGATTGAAGGCACTATAGAGAAAACGGCCGTTCGGACCATACATGGCAATAAAGTCATCCAACTCTTTTATATTGGTCAGGTTACAGCGCGTCTTGCCACTGATAAGGATTTTTTTGCCGGGACACTCCGTCTTTTCCAGAAGAAGCACATTGGCACCTAACTCAGCGGCTCGCCCGGCAGCCATCAGGCCGCTGGCTCCGGCACCAACAACGATGACCTGTTTATTAGTCATGCACGCCAAGCCTAATTTATTTCTGGACATTCCAGCCTATATCAGCAAATTGTGCTTTAGGTAGCCTGAGCTTGTCAGTGGGATGGGTTATAAAAGCTATATGTAAGATAATATACATTATATTATATTTATGACCCACCAAAAGCTGTTTTGTTCTGAGTCTTCTGAGCCCCGGAGCAGTCGTAGAAGCTGTGCTCAGTATATTTATTCTCGATAAGATATATGCCACTTTTACCATCTTCACAGCCGAAGAGTGAAGAATAGATTCGCACACTGGGTCCAGGAACTCTTGAGGTTATGTTTACCAGTGTTTGGTTGGATTCCACTAACACGAATATGCTCACCTAGAGCATTACGAATTGGTTGCCAGACGCTGAGAAGCCACCGACTTGCTGGTAGGTGGAGTTGAAAGTGAACTAAAACAAAAACTTAGAGGCTCTGCTAAGAGTAACTCCTCACGAAAGAGAACCTTTAACCATCGTACTCGCATTTGCAGAGTTGTTGAGGCTGGCGTATACTCTATGTACTGGTTTCAGTTTAGGTTATTTCGTACTTCCTAGAATCTTTGCATACTTACTCAAGTATTGGATGCCCCGAACCCTAACTAGAAAATAGAAGGCAGGAGAGCCTCCAATGAGTTTTAAGGACAAGACCATCCAGTGTTCCGATTGTGGGGCTACCTTCACCTTCAGCAAGGGAGAACAAGAACAATTTGTGTCTAGAGGCAACACCAAGACACCCAAGCGCTGTCCATCATGCCGTGTCAAGAAGAAGATGGAACGTTACGGAGATGGTGACCACAACTACAGATCCAGATCCTGGAGGTAAGTGATTCGTAGAGCTGGTCCAATGGGAAAGGTATAACAATGAGAGAGCAAGAGGGGCAATCACCAAAAGAGGCCAAGCGATTAGAGAAGCGCGCTGCTGAGGAAGCTGAACGGCTAGCCAAAGAACAGGCGAGAAAGAAAGCCTATTTGGCTAGAGAACAGGCGGCTGAAGAAGCCCATAAAGAAAAGGAAGGCAGACGGTCGGAGAGGCGTGCCGCTGAAGAAGCCGAGCAACTGGCGAGAGAACAGGCAAGAAGGGAAGCTTATTCAGCCAGGGAGAGGGCGATAGACGAGGCTCAAAAGGCGAAAAAGCTCAAGGGTAAAAAGCAACCACCAGAGTGAGCCGGATGGATATGGGAAGGGAGATGAGCGGGGCTCAGAATCATTCTTAAGGTTTCTATCTTAATACTGCACCTTAGCCCATGCATTCCAGAGTTACCGACTTGATACTGGTTTACTTGCAAAGTTGGCCGCTTTGGTGTATTGTTAGTATAGAGTAGTTTCGGTTTAGGTTATTACAAGCTCTTAGAAGCCTTTTACACTGAGTTATCTTAAGTATTGGATGACCCGAACTCTAACTAATTATGAAGAGAGGAGGTCATCCAATGAGTTTTCAGGACAAGTCCCTCCAGTGCTCCGATTGCGGCACCACGTTTACCTTTAGCGCTGAAGACCAGGAGTTTTTCCAGTCCAAAGGCTACACCAACGAGCCCAAGCGCTGCCCGGAATGCCGCCAGGCAAGGAAGTCAGAACGTAACGGCAACAGCAGTTACGGAGCCCCGCGCCAGATG
>CAYMPQ010000114.1:0-2737 GCA_964392345.1 uncultured Actinomycetota bacterium | reverse complement strand
CTCAAGGAAAAAGGATTTGAGGTTGCGTTGTCAAGAAGCGATGATTCAAGGTTGACTATTGACCAGAGAGTAGAAAAAGCAGACAAGTTTTTTGAAGGTAGTGAGAAAAACATTTTTGTTAGTGTTCATTTTAACAGCACTGACCCTAATACCTGTCGTTCAATAAGCCAGAGCCTTGTTTTTTATGACCAAGGGAACACTGTTTCACAGGACTTTGCAACAACTGTCAGCCAGAGCATGGCGAGAAATGGAACTGCTTTAGAGACGGGGGCAAGGTCTGAAACGGAAACTGATGTAAAAAGTTTGGGTGTATTCAGGACAGTTACTAATGACAAGATTCTTGTCGAGGTAGAGTTTGTCTGTAACCCGAATTTAACTTCAAAAATAACAAGTGAGGAAGGACAGAAGAAGTACGCGGAAGCAATCGGTGAAGGAGTAATTGTGTATGCAAAGAAGATGGGTGGTTCAACAGGAACTGTCAGCGGTTCTGCATGGCACGAGAGCATTAAGACAACCTGGTTTAATGATTCTGGAACTGCAGGAAACTGCAGTGGTTCATGTGCTGCATTACCGCACGAGAATGCACTTGGAAAGAAAATAGAAGTTTGTCTGATGAGTGGTTCGAAATGCGTTATAACTACTGTGGGGGATCTGGGACCGTTCTGTATTCTTGATACTGATTACGTTTTCGGGCATGCACGGCCTTATGCAGAGATTCACTCTGGAACGGTTTTTTCAACGAATGAAGGACCAAAATGTAACCCGCGAGGAATAGCAGGTTATCCTGCGAGTACTGGTGCTGCACTGGATTTGACAACAGATCTTTTCACTCAGCTCTTTGGAAACACTGCACAGGGAGTCGGTTATACTAAGTGGCGCTTTGTCGAGTAAGAGCACACATTTTAATATAACTTTATAACTTAAATTAATTGTATTAAATAATGAAAAATAAGTAACAAAAATATTGAGGGCACTGGCGTGGTTCAATGAGTATCTCGGAAACACTTGGGGGATTTTACGAAAAGGCTGAAGAGGCTTTCTTTAATGGAATGGATTTCCTTGAGGAAAAAGGAATTCCTGTTTATGCAGTCATTGATCCTCTGGAAGAAAAAGGCGTGCCTGTTTTTCCAGCTACAATGGCTGTTCTTGTTGTACTTGTTCTGCTTCTCGCGATGCTGTTAACATCCGGAGGAAGTGCTCTTGTTGTAACAGAGTTCAAGGACCAGAGAGGAGCAATAGTTAACGGAGTTACTCTTTCTGTTTACACTGAAAACGATGATTTGTTAGTTACGAATACCCTGAACAGCGGGGACAGTTTTAGTGTGCAGGGCGTTCCTTTAGGAACAAACCTTTATGGACGGGCAATAAAAGAAGGTTACCAGACAGCAACTGTCCAGATACCAATCAAGAGCAGGGAAGGAAATCTTGTTCTTGTAAAGCTTCAGAAGAACGAGAATCTGATTAACGCAATAATTAATCTCAGGGATTCAGTAACCGACACTAAAGTAAAGAATGCTTCAGTGACTGCGGTTCTTCGTGACGGAACAGAAATTAACTGTTTCCAGACTGAAGACGGAATATTTGAGTGCCAGGGATTAATTGATGGGGAAGACGCACTCATTGTTGTCGAGTCACCGAACTACGAGACAATGACAATCACAAAATCATTCAGTGAAGGCTCCTCAATTGATGTTGCCTTGACTCCGACCAGTGCTTCTTTCACAGGGAACTCAAGTGTTGTAATAAAAGCATTTGACAAGGACACAAGAGAAATAATTAGCGATGTCAAGGTGGACATTTACAAGGGACAGGAAACAGAACCAATTACCAGTGTTGTTGCCCCTGAAGGAGAATACATTGAGAGCATACCGAAAGGAAACATTCTCAGAATAGTTGTTTCAAAGGACGGTTATGTGGCTTATGACAGTGTTGAGGAAGAGGACTTCAGGACTCTGCGTGAGGGGGAAGAAGTCTTTGAGGCTTATCTAAAGAAAGGAGCAGATTCTATTGAAGTGTTTTTGTCCGACCAGACAGGAGCACCATTAGCTAATGTTGTTGTTTCATTGTTTGATGAGCAGGCAAACATTCTCTCTGCAAAGGACAGCGGTTTCGGGGGAAACGTCAGCTTTGATGATGTGAACGGCGACAGGACTTATTACCTGACTGCTTTCAAGGAGGGGTTCCTGCCTGAGAGAATTCTTGTTGAGCCTAACAAGACTTCGGAGTACCAGATAGAGTTAATTCCCAAGACTGCAAGCAATTCTGCTGTTGTCGAGGTAACTGCTATTCAGAGCGACGGAAGACCTGCTAATACCGCGGCAATTAATTTTTATGAGATTGTTGACGGAGAGAAACTGCCTTTGGGTCTGCCTCAGGGAGAAGCAGATTTAGACGGAACATACCTCACTTACTCGCCGCTCCATATAACAATGCTTGTTGAGGCAATCAAGGACCCAGAATTTGGTGAAGAAGAAAAAGAGATTGAAGTCGGGAGAAACGAGATCTTTATTTATATGGCTGTTGCTGAAGGAATGGTAAAAATTAATCTTGTTGACGAATACGGAAAAGAAATAACTGACGGACATGTAACAATAACAACTGCTTCTGGAGATGTGCTCTATGACGGGGACATTAACAGCACTAATGGCATCTGGGTTTACAAGGGAGACTCAAAAAGAATAAGATTACATTACGAGAGTCCTGACGGAAAGGTTTATGATGAAGAGATTAATGTTGA
>CAYMPQ010000113.1:0-2786 GCA_964392345.1 uncultured Actinomycetota bacterium | reverse complement strand
GAGAAGCTGTTTTAAATGCCTTTGCACACAGAGAATATAAGAATAGAACTGAACCAGTTTTTTTAAAGTTGAGTCCGGAAAAATTTTCTATTAAAAGTCCTGGTGGTTTTTTACCTGGAGTAACACCAGAAAACATTTTATTTGTTGAAGGAAAATGGCGAAACAGATTTTTAATGGAAACTCTTGAAAGGATAGGACTAGTAGAAAGAGCTGGTGTAGGAGTAGACCGAATTTTTAAAAATAATATTATGGATGGCAAGGGAATACCAGATTTCAGTGATTCTGATACAGATTATGTTGTTTTAAATATACCATCTAAAGTACAAGATATAAATTTTGTAAAATACCTACAAAAAATTTCTGCGGAAAAACAAATCACTTTTAATGAAATAGAGGATATTATTTTTATGGAAAATATAAGGACTGAGGGTAAAAGTAATAATAAAGAGAAAATAAATAAGTTCATTAAACTTAATTTAATTGAAAAAATTGGTTCGGGCAGGGGAGTAAGATATATTTTATCTAAAGATTATTATGGATTTATCGATAAAAAAGAAGAATATACCAGAAGAAAATGGATTGATAAGAATATTCAAAAAGAGCTATTGCTACAATATTTTAAAGATCATAAACATGGAAGAATGTCAGATTTTCTGCGTTTATTTGAAGGAAAGCTAACCAGACGACAAATTCAAGGGTTACTTAAGATTTTAAAAGTTGAAGGGTTTATATATTTTGATGGTAAACCCAGATCAGTAAATGCTTTTTGGAAGTATAGAGGAAACTAACTTCACATTGGTGCAGAGAAACTAGTTTCGGTGCAGAAAACAGCTATTTTTGAGCTAAAAAAGCTAAAAAAACGGTTTTTAATGGTGCACAGTAGGTGCAGAAATTTCCCAACTGACTACTTTAGTATACTTAAGTGTCGTTACGACAACTTCTATCTTGGAAAAAAGAAAAAGAAAAGGCAAAATAAATCAGGTGCACGTACTGATCAGGAAAGAACATAAAGAATGGCTATCATAAATCCAGGATAGGACTTACATTTCCCTTTAGATTGGCGCATTTTGCCCCCATCAAAAATGCGCCGTGTGGAAGAGGCTCAGAATTAATTTTTTTGAATATTATTGTAATCTCTTTCCAAAAGTTATTACTATTATAAATGTTTTAAATTTTTTCTTTTGTAGCCATGAA
Organism: uncultured Actinomycetota bacterium; assembly: GCA_964392345.1. GTDB lineage: Bacteria > Actinomycetota > Humimicrobiia > Humimicrobiales > Humimicrobiaceae > JAUVXY01. Next base: position 1,592 of record CAYMPQ010000113.1, on the reverse strand, counting down.
TCGTATTGGGTAAAACAATTTTTATAGTTTGAAACAAATCAAAAGAGGGGAGCCAAAACTTTTTGAATTCAAATCTCTTATACCTAATCTAAACTTCGAACTTTTATCGCCATAAAGGCGATTTTTTGGTAAAATTTAAAAATATGAAGTTAATTATTCTCGTTGATAATTACACGGCTACTGATAAGCGTTTTTTAGGAGAACCGGGGCTTTCTTATTGGATTGAGACAGATAGTAAAAACATTCTATTTGATGTAGGCTTTTCAGATATTTTTATTAAAAATGCCAAAAAGTTAAATATTGATTTATCAAAAACAAATTATATTGTTTTAAGCCACGGCCACAATGACCATGCTGCCGGGCTTAAATTTTTTCCATATCCCTCAAAAAAGATTTTTCTAATTACTCACCCTGATTGCTTATTGCCTAAATACTTAAGTGATGATTATTATATTGGTTCGCCAGTTTTATTGGAGGAGGCAAACGAAAATTTTCATTATATTCAGTCAAAAGAACCTTATTTTATTACACCTAATATTGTATTTTTGGGAGAAATTGCCGAGAAATATGATTTTGAAAAAAGAAAGCCCATTGGCTATAACATCAAGAATAATCAAAAAGAACCAGACTTATTGCGTGATGACTCGGCCATGGCTATTAAAACAAAAAAGGGTATTGTAATTGTTACTGGTTGTTCTCATTCTGGTATTTGCAATATTATTGCCACAACCAAAGAAATTTTTAAAGGTGAACAAATATATTCTGTTATTGGTGGATTTCATTTAAGAAAAGAAACAGAAGAAAAACTAAAAAAAGTCGTGGAAGTATTTAAAGAGGAAGTTATTGGCCCTATTTATCCTGCTCACTGTACAGATTTTAGGGCGAGATGTTTTTTGGCGAAATACTTAAACACAGAAGAAGTTTTTGTTAGTAAGGAGATTAAATTTGATTAGAAAATTATGTATCTAACAAAATTTATCAGGGATGTACAAAAAATACATGAAGCAATCCCAGCTCCGGGTGCTATATTCTACAATGCGACAGCAGCAAAGATTCTCAGAAAACCAGAAAGAAAGATAGCCGAGGACATAATTGAGAAGATGAGAAGTGGAATTATAGTTGATTTAGGTTCAGGAACAGGTTATCTATCAATAGAGATTGCAAAGAGGGCATCAGGCCTACAAGTCTATGGCATTGATCTGAGTAGGCAAATGGTCAAGATTGCAAGAGGCCATGCCAAAGGTGTCAAAAATGTTCAATTTGAGTTCGGCAATGCTGCCAGCCTTCCTTTTGATGATGATTCAATTGATTTTATGGTTAGCACCGGCTCTTTGCATCATTGGAAGAAACCAGCCAAGGTATTTGATGAATGTTATCGTGTTCTGAAAAATGGTAGAGAAGCCTGGATATACGATGGATGCGCAGACTCTGCCGAGCAATACAGCTTTCCCCACAGTTTTATTTTGCGAAAGATTTTGGAATCACATGGCTTCACTCTGGCTGAGTATAAAAGCGAAATTAAGAATATATTAGGACAAACGAAGTTCAAGGGGAATTATAGAATGAGACAAACAGATATTTGGATGAAGATT
>CAYMPQ010000112.1:0-2896 GCA_964392345.1 uncultured Actinomycetota bacterium | reverse complement strand
TTGACTACAGGCCGTCTTATGGCGGAAGGGTTTATGCTATAAAATATGTATGTTACCAGCAGTTAAAAGAAGTGGTGACGGCTTATTCGGTTTGGGTTAGCAGCGGATACTGGAGTACAGTCAGTGAAAAATATTGGGTAGACACTTCACACTGGGAGACAAGAACCGGTCAAAGATGGATAGATAATTCCTACTGGCTTGATGAGGGGCATTATGAGACCAGAACAGGAAGACGCTGGGTGGATACTTCATATCTTGTCTTGCAGGGATATTGGGACAATTATACCGAAACTGTATGGGTTGATACTTCCCACTGGGAATATGTAGATACCTGGATAGAAGAGGGACACTGGGTAGAAGCTGATATAAATCTAGAGGGTAGAGTATTGCATACCCTGCAGTGGGATAAAAATAGGATCAGTTATAATCTTTCAAAGACCGGTACTACTGATAGTCCCAGAGGATATGAGATCTTTTTTAATGGTGAAAAGTTTATATTAAATGCCTATACTACAGGAGAGTTTGAACCTGATTCTATAGCTGTAGAATTTGTAGATTCCGGTTTTGATAGTGAACTTACTAGTTCTGGTGGAGGCAAATGGGAAGGAGAGATCTGGGATTCTACTTTTATTAATTTTCATGATAGGATATGTTTGTTTAGGTTTACAGCTAATTATGGTAATGGAATAATACTTGAAGATGATGTAGAAGTATATATAGTAAGAGATGATTACTGGAGATTACATAGAGGATTTTAACCATTATAAATAGAGCGAAAGAGTATTTACAGTGGCTGAGAAGAATATTAAAGTAAATAGAATCTATAAAACAAAAAAAGATAGTGATGATATTATTTTGGATGTTTATGATATGTTTTTAGATATATTAGATGTGCAGTCATTGGAAGAGAAACCTTAATTTTATCTGGTATTGCAGAATATCATTTCAAAGTTCATGAGTAATATGATTTTTCACCCACGATATACCACTTTTAACAATTTTTTTACCGCCTTTGTACCACTAAGTAGTAATTTTTTTTAGGGTCATTGTGCCACCTGGAAAAAATATAAATACTGCAGACCTAACTGCTACATATAGTTGCTGTAGTAGTTTTATGAGATATCATAAAAACTAAAGTTAACAATTATGTTAATCTAATTCAAAGCTATCTGTCTGCTTTTTTCACGATTAGTTCCAGTAAAAATGTAGGTTTTATGCGGTTTCTGCACGGTTTATAGCATATCTAGTGCACAAATTGATTTTATAAAATATCAGTTATTATCTTTAAAAGGAAGTAGAGATGTAGTAGTATATTGTTGTAAAAACAACAATTTGCTATTATTTAATATCTTCTATACGGAATGAAGAAATAGAATATTTTTATTGAATATTGGAAGAGAAGATATTGTCTAATGGATCAAAAAATTGATAATATATATAGAAGTTATAAGAATAAAGATAATGAGAAGGTAGATGATATACTGTTTGATATATACGAGATCATCTTAGCTAAGTTGGATGATGAATCATTAGAGGATATCTGATTGTGTGTTCGCAGAATATTATTAAAAATGAGGAATAATGGCTGAAGATAAAAAAGTAGCATGTTATGTCAGGGTATCGAGTGTAAAACAAGCCAAAGATGATAAATATAGTATACCTGAGCAAATAAATATACTGGAGAATATTTGTAAGAGAAACAAATGGGATGCTGATTTTTATCAGGATCTTGGGATATCCGGCGAGACGATTAAAGAAAGGCCACAAATAAAAGAATTGATCAAGGGATGCAGTAATGGTATTTACAGCAGGGTACTGGTAGTGGACCAGGATAGGTTGTCAAGAAATATAAAAGATCTTCAGGTCTTAAAAGAAATATTTCAATTTAATGATATAAAACTCATGCTTCAAAATACAGTACTGGATCTTAATAATAAAGATGATGACTTTATGTCTGATATACAGGGGATCTTCAGCAAAAGAGAATCAAAGGTTATTGCTGAAAGGTCAGCAAGAGGAAGATATCAAAAAGCAAAACAGGGTAAGTTTCCATCCGGAGGCAATAGTATTCCTTATGGGTATAAACTTGATGGGGAAGATAGACTGGTTATAGACGAAGAGGAAGCTAGGGTAGTAAGGCGCGTATTTGATTTAGTTGCAAATCATGGTTGGTCCTGCTACAAAGTACCGCAGGATCTAAATGCTCTTGGTATTCCAACAAGGCTTAAAAAACTTGGAAGGGTTTTGAGATCTATAAAATATAACAGAGTATATAAAAATAAGTGGACAAGAAATAATGTTAGCAGCATTATTTCAAATGAACTTTATTACAAGGATGAGTATATTTATGCACAGAATAGTAAGTTTAATTTCGTAAAGCCTGTTAGCATTAAAAAAGAACCAATAATTTCAAAAAAAATATTTCTTAAGGCAAAAAAACAGTTAATAGCCAATAGAAGTGATTATAATAACAAAGTAAAGACAATGTTTATTTTAACTGGTAGATTATTCTGTTACAGATGCAAGTATCCGTATTGTGGTGGGAATCATTCTACAAAGAAAGGCAAGGTATATTACTATAGTGATTTAGGTAAAAGAAAAGTGGTAACTGATAGTCCTTGCGGTAGTGGTCCTATTAGAAAAGAACTGTTGGAGGATATAATTAAAAAAGATATAGAATACTTTCTCTTAAATCCTAACAATATAAAAAAATTTATTATGAAAAAGAATAATAAAAGATTGAATAATGACTTTAAAGCTATTGAATTTGAAAATAAGAAGGATAAAATCAATAGAGATATTGACAAGCTTCTTGAACTGTATTTAAATGATGACGTTCCGGAATCGATTAGAAAAAGTAGTATTGCAGATAAATTAAGGGAAAAGAAAGAAGAAT
>CAYMPQ010000111.1:0-2927 GCA_964392345.1 uncultured Actinomycetota bacterium | reverse complement strand
CTGGCAGTCCAACCTGCGTCCTCATTTTGTTCGGACTTCGGTTGGCAGGCCAGAATAAGGCAAGGATTTGGTTGGCAAATTAATTTATAATAAAAAGTGATTTATGTGGTATGTTTATATTTTGGAATTGGTAAATAAGAATATTTATGTTGGTTCTACTAATAATTTAAATAGAAGAATGTGGGAACATCGGAACGGTAAAGTAAAATCAACTAAAAATTTATTACCCTTTAAATTAAAATCTTATATAGTAGTTCCTATTGAGAAAAAGGCACGGGAGTTAGAAAAATATTTTAAAGTTGGATCAGGAAAGGCAATACTTAAGAAGAGAATTTTAACTGACGAAGTTTTAACGTAGTCAGTCGTCTGACAGGATAATTTAAAAAGATAAAGTATTTTATCTTTTTTTATTAATCTATAAACCCCCAGCATAGCTGGGGTGTACGTTTGAAAGCGAAGCTGTATACTAAAGCCGTCTGGTAGGACGGCTTTAGTAGAAAGTATTTATACGCTTATGAACAAATATAAACGTACTATTCGTACTTTATCACATTGTTTCTATGATTTAAAGTATCATATAGTTTGGACTCCAAAATACAGAGGAAAAGTACTTACTACAGATAAAATAAGAAGTGAACTAAGAAGAATTTTTGAATCAATATGTAAGTGGAAACATTGGGAAATTATTGAACTAAGTATCCAAGATGATCATATTCATCTTTGTATTATGCCAACACCCCGAGATTCTATTTCATACGTTCTTCAAATCCTGAAAGGAAAATCATCAGCTTGGATGAAAAAAAAGATTAAACGTAAACATGGACTTTATGAACGGCAATCTCTTTGGGCTCGAGGTTATTTTGTTTCTACGATTGGTATTGATGAAAAAATTATCCGTCGTTATGTTAGGCACCAAGATCATCATAATGAAGTTAATCAACCATCATTGTTTAATAAATTGACATCTTAATCGCTAGGGTCGCCCTGCCGACGATCAGTCGGCAAATACAAAACCACCAGACCTCAGTCTGGTGGTCGATTATTTTTTTTATTAATATATTTTTTAAATTTTTTAACAACATCTTGTTTAAATTCTCGCAAATTATTTTTCTGTGATTTAGAAAGAGCGGCTCTTATATTGTCTTTGGCAGTATTTGTTTTAACGAAATTTAACCAATCAGTATTAGGTATTTTTCTGTTTTTATCTGTTAATATTTCTATTAGGTCTCCGTTTTTTAATTCTGTGTCTAATTTGGACATCTTATCGTTAATTTTTACACCAATACATTTATTTCCTATTTCAGTATGAATGTGATAGGCAAAATCTATAGGGGTAGATCTTTCTGGCAGGTCAATTACGTCATTTTTTGGTGTAAATACAAAAATTCTAGATTTAAATATATCGGTATTTAATTTTATAAATTTTAAATAATCTTTATTATTTCGGATTTTTTTCTGCCATTTTACTAAATCGTTTATCCAGGTAAATTTTATATATTCATCATTAATTGTTTTATTTTCTTTATATCTCCAATGGGCAGCTATACCAAATTCTGCTACTTGTTCCATTTCTAAAGTTCGAATTTGAATTTCTATTGGTTTATTATTTTCATCAAAAATTGTAGTATGAAGTGACTGATATGCATTGGGCTTGGGTTGAGATATGTAATCCTTAACCCTACCGTTTAGGGGTTGCCAATTATTATGTATCAAACCCAATATGGAATAACAATCATTTTTTGATTTAGCTATAACCCTTAGCGCTATTAAATCATATATTTTTCCAATATCCTTATCTTTTCTTAAAAGTTTAGTATATAAAGAATATAAATGTTTTTGTCTTCCATAGACATTGATAAATTTTAAATTGTTTTTTATTAATAAATTTATTAATTTTTTCTTTGTTTTTTCTAGAGATGTGGTTCGATTTTTAATATTGGTTTGAATTTCATCCAGGGTCCATTGATATTCTTCCGGATAGACATAGGGGAAAGATAAATCTTCAATTTCTCCTTTAAATTTATACATACCCAATCGACCAGCAATAGGGGCATAAATTTCTAAGGATTCTAAAGCTATTCTGTTTTGTTTTTCTTGGGAAGGATGGTATTCTAAGGTTTTTAAATTATGGATGCGGTCGGCAAATCTGATAATTATAACTCGAATATCTTTAGACATGGCTATAAACATTTTTCTTAAATTTTCTGCATACCTTTCTACTCCCCGGTATTTTATTCTACCTATTTTTGTAACTCCATCTACTAACTTGGCTATTTCTACGCCAAACTCTTCTTTAATGTCATTGATTGAAAAATTTGTTTCCTCGGGTATGTCATGGAGTAGCCCAGCGGCAATTGTATTGGAATCCATTCCCATTTTTGCCAAAGTACGGGCTGTTTCTGTGGGATGAATAATATATTCTTCTCCACTTAATCTTTTTTGGTTTTGATGGGCTACAGAAGCAAATTCCCAGGCCTTGGTGATTTTTTTTGTTTCTAAATCAAAAGTTTTTTCATCTAATAAAGTTAGATGATTTTTTTTAAAGAGGTATAAAATGTCTTCTAAGGTTTTCATATTTTCATTATATAGGAAAAACGATTTTTTTTACAATAAATCCCGCCTAAAGCGGGGTTAAAAATAATTATTAGGCATAAAAATCATCTCGTTTAGTTGGGTATATTTTATTATATAACGCGATAGAATGTTTGAGGGCGTAGCTATTTGCGGGAAATATATTGTACGATTTATATTATAATAAGTATCTGCTTATTTCGTTAAACAATGTTTTATTGTATTTATCGTAAAATATAAATTATTTTTATTTTGTTATTACAATTCTTTTTTTTCCACCTTTTTCTAGAAAAAGGTGGAGCTAAAAAGTCGCGCCCCAAACAAAAATTTATATAATTTTATCACTACACTGGCTA
>CAYMPQ010000110.1:0-2991 GCA_964392345.1 uncultured Actinomycetota bacterium | reverse complement strand
ACTTCTATCAATCGCCCTTTCTATGCTCCTTTTATGTACCGAAAGGTTAAAACGGCCTATGATTTTTTGTCTTATCTGGAAAGATTTTATGTCCGGTTTCTGCTCCAGGAGCCGGCTTACAAACTCCATAACCTCACCTGACAGTTTATGGGCTCGGCGCGGTCCTTTTTTCTGAGGCAGTAGCCCTGCCAGCCCGCATTCTTTAAATGCCTTGTCAGTCTTGTAAAAGGTTATCCTGGAAAAACCAAAGGTCTCGGATGCTTTGGATACACAGGCCCCATCCTTTTGGGCGGACCGCAGCATTTCATATTTAACCTGCATAAGATCGTTTGGGTCAAAGAATGCCATATTTTTAAACTTGGGGTCTGCTACCTTTTCCGCGTTTTTATTCAGCGTCCCGCTTTGCATAAGAGCCTGCCTTTTGGCTGCATTTCCTTTTCTATCCTCCATATAATCACCTCCTAAATGATGTTAAGCATATTATGCCACATTTAAATTATTTGTCAAGCAGCTAATTTTACCATTTACTATCAATATCCCCTGTATTAAAGCCTATTTAAAGGCTTTATGCTATGTAAATATGTTATTATATTCATATTATTAGTGACATAATATAATTAACATAAAGGCATAATATAGTTAACACCTATTATTTATGTTTCTTTAGGTATTTCAGCAACCTGGCCAGCCCTACTAAATCTGCGTACCTGAAATTGCTCCTTCCTGCTGACTGCAGGTTAAACAGATCAGGTTCTGCTACATCAGTCCATGAGGTAGGTATTGTGGCTAAATGTCCATTTTTATCAAAATATACCACCCTGTCCTGTCCCCAGTTTAACCTTCTGTCTACATATTCGTACTCAATTCCACATTGGGGGATAAAGGGGTGGGTAATCTTGAATGTTTTCCTACCTTTTGCATGAGATGTAGTTGACGACCTGTGTGAAACTTTTAGACCAACCTTTTATCATTTCCTTCAATCCACCAGGATACATCCTAAAATCAATAGTGCCTTTTCCTCCAAGACAATATATTGGTATTTTGGCTTTTAAAAATTTCTTGCCTATTTCAATATCTTCCATAACTTTGCCCTTTATACTTTTATGGCCATCGATTTTGTAGTAGTATTCTCTCTTGCATATAAGGCAGGGACCAAAAGCTCCTATAGGATTTATTCTGGTTTGAAAAGGAGTAAATACACCCATTCCGGCGATCAGGATTATATTAAAGAACAGAGATAGGTTTTCATATATTTTTTTTATCTTATGGTAAGGTTGAATTGAGATTACTCCATTATATCTTTTAAAACAGGATGATATATTTTCAATACCATTATTTTTAAGTTTGGTATCTGCGTCTAAAAAGAGAAAGTAATCTCCGGTGGCAGCTTTGGCTCCATTATAGCAAGCCCAGGATTTTCCTATCCAGCTCTTAGGCAAACTTTTTAAGCTTATTACCTTTGCATTATGTTTTTTTCCTATTACAGGAGTTTTATCTGTGGAACTATCATCTACCAATATTATTTCTTTAACTTTTACTGTTTGGTTATTAAGTGAATTAAATAAGTTATCCAGATTTTTTTCTTCATTTCTGGCAGGGATTATAACTGTAATAGAAAGATTACTTTTCTTTCTACTATCTTTGGGTTCATTACATTTTGGAATTTTCCAAAGTATAAAAAAACCAAATAACCAGAACACTGCGTGTATTATTATATTTATATAATTCATACAATATTATATTTTTAAGCAGGCTGCAGAGTCCCTGCAAATACTAACCAGGCCAAAAGTGACTTCGCTACAAGGCTTAGCACGATATAGCCTCTTTCTCCGTATAGGTAATCACGCCACCTTCCAACTTTTTTATACTGTAGCACCATATTAATTGGGAAAGTGTTAAACAATATAAAGTAAGTTCCAAATATTGCATAAACGAACCAGGGTACTTGTTCTAAGACCCCAGGAGTCTTTACTGCTGAACCCAGGAAATAAAGTAGGACTACAACCCAGGGGATAGCTCCTGAAAAACTACCGATTATAAAAGCTGTCCAGTTAGTCTTCTCTGTAGTTTGATTGTGTATCTCCATCATTAGACCCAAAAGGTTCATAGTAGCATTAAGTCCCACTATAGCTACTATGGTAGCTATATCCTTAGCTCCAAAGAGCATAGATATAAGAACTATCATAACTGAAGAGCTTAAAGCATATTCAAACCACCTGAAATAGTTAATTCCCTTTTGTAGTCTGGAATTGTAAAAATCATTTACCCGAGGAAGAACTACCAGGAAATGTGCAATGGCTGATAGAAATAAAAATACCGATACGACTACTCCAATAGGAATTGAACCTATCACCTCTGAATCTACGAAGAGTCTCATTTTTTCGGTATCAAAAGATTGGAAATAATATGTTACCGGTAGTGAAAATTCTCTGATATTAGTAATAATTAGTCCCATCACCAACATCAGAATAGCCTGGACAAAATGTAGTCCTGCCATAACACCGTTGAATTTTCGCAGATAAGGGAAAGTGATTTTACTTTCAGCCATTTTTGCCTCCTTGCAAGGTATTAAAATTGTAGCTAAATATTAAGAATAGCTTTTCTAATTATATACCTTTTATTATATAAGATACAAATTTGGAAGATTTTTTAGTTTGAACTTAGTCTAAGCTCTTATGGGAGAGAAGATTAAAACCAGAAATAATGTTTGTGTATAACTATTAAAATATATGTTAAATAATGTATTAAGATGGTAGCCCATATAAATCTTAATTGGAACCACATTAGAAGTGATGTGTTGATACTAAATAAGTTGAAATTTGCTTAGTAGACAAAGTTAGAACCACTTTATTAAGCTTAAATGAGGATATTTTTATACCAGAATTGAATTTTTAGTTCAATTATTATCTACCCTACCATGCTACTCACTATTTTTATTTAAACTTTAAACAAACAGTATGAAGGCATATTTTTTGCGATATAGTTCCGATT
>CAYMPQ010000109.1:0-3042 GCA_964392345.1 uncultured Actinomycetota bacterium | reverse complement strand
TTGGCAAAATCAGCTTAGTGGGCGAAGAAAAAAAAGTGGTTCTGTTAGAAAATCGTGGCAAATAAAAAATCGCTGACCACGGGTCAAAAAGAGGTGCCCACAATAAAAAGCTGAAACCACCAACCACAAAATTACTAATTCGGGTCCTGCCAGTATTTTATTGAGCCAAAAAGTGGCAATTAACAATTAATTTGGGCTATAATTAGTAAGTATTAATGGCAACTAAATCAGCTAGGATACCACCTCATTCTGATGAAGCCGAAGAATCGGTTTTGGGCTCTATCTTAATTGATAAAGATGCCATATCAGTTATTGCCCCCCTGTTAAAACCTGATCATTTTTACAACGAAAACAATGGCCGTATTTATGAGGCGGCCCTTATTCTTTACGAAAATCGCCGGCCAATTGATTTGGTCACCCTAACTTCGGAATTAAAAAAAACCAAAGACTTTACCCGAATTGGCGGCGCCTCATACTTAGCCGATTTGACCAACCGGGTGGCCACCGCCGTTAACGTTGAAGAATATGCTCAAATTATTAAAAGAAGTTGGATTAAAAGGCGGCTGATTTCTTCTTCTAGCCGGATTTCCACCCTCGCTTTTGATGAGACCAAAGAATCAAGCGAAGTTTTAGAAGAGGCAGAAAAAGAGATTTTTGCTATTTCTCAATCTGGCCTTACTCGTAGTTTTATTCCCGTCAAAGATGCCTTAATCGAATCCTTTGACCGCTTAGATGAATTACATAAAAGGTCTGGTGGCTTAAGGGGTTTACCCACCGGATTTACCCAGCTTGACAATCTTTTGGCTGGTATGCAAAATTCCAACCTGATTATTTTAGCGGCTCGCCCCGGGATTGGAAAAACTGCTCTCAGTTTAAACATTGCTCGCCATGTGGCGGTTGAAGAAAAAATTCCGGTCGGAATTTTTTCCTTAGAAATGAGCCAAGAAGAACTAGTTGACCGACTCTTAGTCCGCCAAGCCCAAATTGATAGCTGGAAATTAAAAACTGGCCGCCTAGACGAAGACGATTTCTCTCGACTATCCGATGCCATGGGAACTCTGGCCGAAGCCCCTTTGTATATCGACGATACACCGGGAATTTCGATCCTAGAAATGCGCACTAAAGCCCGAAGACTACAAATGGAAAAAGGTTTAAAGTTGTTAATTGTTGATTATTTACAACTAATTCATGGTCGCAATATCGAAAACCGAGTCCAGGAGGTGTCGGAAATTTCTCAGGGGCTAAAAAACTTAGCCAGAGAATTAAAAATACCGATTTTATCTTTATCTCAGCTATCCCGGGCGGTTGAGGTCCGGGGCGGACAACGACCAAGACTGGCCGATCTTCGCGAGAGCGGTTCCATTGAACAAGATTCTGACGTAGTTATGTTCTTGTTCCGAGAAGACGATGATGATCGAGAAAGTGTCGTTTTGGAACTGGCTAAGCATCGTAATGGTCCCATTGGCGCTATGAGCCTCCGCTTTGTTCAGAAACAAATCAGTTTTTATCCTTTGGAAAAGGACGCTTAAAAAAACAAATGATAATTAATTTAATCAACCTTCCCTGGGCCATGGGCAGTATTACTGTTTTTGGCTTAACGATATTTTTAGCCTTTATTTGGGCGTCATTTTTATTCTTCCGCCAAACCAGAGAAGAATTTGCCAACGATGAAAAAATAGTTAGTTTTTTAATCAACATTTTCTTGGGCTGGCTAACAGGAGCACGGTTATTTTTTTACCTAGGCACCCTTAGACAATTTGGTTCCTTGCTCAAAATCTTTCTTCCTTGGCGCTATCCCGGTCTATCGTTTGCCGGCGGTATTTTGGGAATAATAGTGGCTTCCTGGCTCTGGTCCAGAAGACAACAGTTTGAGATTTGGCGACTAACTGACGCCGCCACTCAACCCCTGCTAATTTTTGCCGGCGGTTTTTTCTTAGGCCAAACCTTAGTTACTCAAGAGCTTTTTTATTTGGCCGGCCTAGGCCTAACACTGCTGTCAATTAGCCTATCTTTTTGGGTACTAAAATCTTACCGGTCATTAACCTGGTACCCTTCGGGTAAGATTGGTTTTGCCTTTTTGTCTGCCAATATTGTTTTGTGTTTTGGTTTTTCTTTACTTGCTTTTTTATTATCCTCTGGTTTATACTTAGAAACACTTTTGAGCTTAGGATTATTTTTTTGGTCTTTGACTATTCTTTTATTAAGATCGGAAACACCTTTGGCTAAAAAAATTAATCAACAAATTATCAACCTAAGGCCTAATCAAAAATGACAATGACTAAAAACAAAAAAAAACCGATTAAAAAAAATAACAAGCAAGAAAAACTGGCTTTTCCTGCTTATTTACTGGCGCCAATTGGGAAATTTTTTGTGAAAGAAGAAAAGAAAATCTTAAAAAAAATCAAAAACCTAAAAGAAGAAGACCCCTTTGCTGACTCCAACCGAGCCTCAAACAACGCTTCACCAGATACCGACGCCGAAGAGCAGTTTGGCCACATGAAAAATAAAGCCATTCAAAACCAGCTCCAAAAGAGGCTAATTCAAGTTCGTAAAGCCTTGACTCAAGTAAAAATTGGCCATTATGGTTCCTGCGAAAAGTGCGGTAAACTAATTGACACCGACCGACTAATGATTTATCCGGAAGCAACCACCTGTTTAGATTGCCTCAAAAAAGAAGAGAAAACTAAAAAATAGCCCTTATCTTCTTCTTGTTTTAAAAACATGGCTTTTTACGACCATTATAACTACCAGCGGTATTGGCGAGGAAGAGAATACGAACACGAAGCCGAGACTATCGCCTTAGAAAAATTATTTAACAAGGTCCCAAAAAAAAATCGTCAAACAATTCTTGATGTTGGGGCTGGTTTTGGTCGCCTTGTCCCAATTTATGCTAATAGGTTTGCCTCTTGTGTTTTAGTTGAGCCCTCGCAAAAACTAATTAACCAAGCCAAGAGGAGATTAAACTATCAGAACCTTAAATTCGAGCAGGGTAGGGGAGAGAACTTCCAGATAAAAACTAAGTTTGATGTTGTTCTAACGGTT
>CAYMPQ010000108.1:0-3079 GCA_964392345.1 uncultured Actinomycetota bacterium | reverse complement strand
GCTAAGCAAGGATATATTTATACCACAATTGAGTTTTTAAATTAATACCCTTTCTTTGTTATTATAAGATTTTATCTTTAGTTTTTTATCATAATAAATAAGAAGTAGTATAATTAAGTCTCCACATGATTATAGGGTGACATAAAAATATATTTATATAGCAAATATAATATCTAAATAATTTCCAAGTTATGATAAGTAAAAAAGCAAGTAAAGTAGAGAGCTTTTACAATATATTACCAGTTTTAAGAAGTAAGAAAGAGGCAATAGAAGCATACAATAGAATTAGTAAATTTTATGATTATACTGAAGGGATATTTGAAAAAAAATATATAAATATGGCATTAAAACAATTAAAAATAAACAAAGGTGAGACAATTTTGGAAATAGGTTTTGGTACAGGGTATGCCCTAATGAATATAGCAAAGCTGGTAGGGAAAAACAATCATGTATATGGAATAGATATTTCTCCTAAAATGGTCGAATTAACAAATAAAAAAATTAAAAGCAGGTCACTTGCAGACAGAGTAAAACTTACTTGTGGAGATGCTCTAAAGTTACCTTATTATAATAATAAATTTGATGTCATCTTTTTAAGTTTTACTCTTGAATTGTTTGATACTCCTGAAATTTCAGAAATTCTAAAAGAGATTAAAAGAGTTTTGAGGCCAAATGGTAGATTGGGAGTTGTAAGCATTTCTAAAGAAAATGGTAATTCTGTATTCCTAAAATTATACGAATGGGCTCATATAAAGTTCCCAAAATATATTGACTGTAGACCCATATTTGCAGCTGAATCCATAAAAGATGCCGGGTTTAATATTAAATATAAAAAGGAAGCAAAGATTTTTTTTGCACCAGTTGAGATTGTAGTTAGTATAAATAAATAAAAAAATTACTCATATTCATATTATCTATAATATGCTTGGGGATAGTAATAGACAATGTTAAAACCAGAATTATCAGATTTGAAAGGGATATTTTCATACCAGAATTAGCTTTATAGGTTTAATTATTATTTACCCCACCATGCTACTCACTATTTATTAGCTGCTCCAAGTAGTGAAATTTCGAACCAAATATTGAATGAATTAATTGAATTCACAGATTTATTACTTGATAAATCCTAGATTTACTCGAATCTTTAACTAAATTATATTGCTTAAAATTATTTCAAATTAATTAATGGACTTCTGGATACTTATTAGATTAAAATTAAAATAAAATATTAAATAATATTAAGAGGAGAAGGAGAATAAAATGACTGATGATAATAATTCATCTATGAAGTATGGCCAAGATAGAAGAGGAATAAAAAAACATGGTAGTTCTGGAATTGCAGGTGCTGCATATTTTATGGCTTTTATTGGTGCAGCAATCTATTACATTCAGCAGGCAACCTCTTTTGGGATGGGAGTGCTTGGTTTCTTAAAAGCCCTTGTATGGCCTGTGTTTCTGATCTACAATTTGTTGGAGTTTCTCAAAATTTAATCACTTCATTGGTTGGCCATAGCGAACGAAGTTAGAACCAGGATTATAGAGTTGGAGGAAGATATTTTTATTACTGAAATGAGTTATTAATGTCAGTATTAAAGTTTTATTGGCCTTTTCTTCATATAATAGCTCTTTGGTAAGAATTAAAAAATGTGCAATCAATTTCGTCCCTCCTTACACCCAATTTTCTGTCATTAGTCAACCGAAACAGTTATCTTGAATGTTTCTAAAGGCTCTGCCTCTTCTTCCCAGGGCCTCTCATAATTTAAAATGATACTTGTTTTCCCTTTGGAGATAGCTTTAAAAGAAAATATTTCATAACCCCCTGTTCCCACTAATTCTTTATCTTTTTTGGATTGTACAAATTCAGAATCAATAAGAGAAATTATGGAGTCATCTATCTCTTCAATTAAAACCCATCTGTACCCAGTAGTTGGATTGGATATTAGTTTTATATTTATTACATCATTTATTTCCAAGTTAAAACTATCACCATTGTTTTCCTCGGTCAGGGTTTTACCTGTTACCAAACAACTGCTAAAAGACAAAACTAACATTAAGGGAACCAGTGATATGAAAATCATCTTTTTTAATGTTTTGCATTTAAACATTTTACCCTCCAAGCTAAAAAAATTCTAAAATTCATTATACACTTATATATATTCGTTTATTTATTTCTTTTTTAAGGTATTAATGTTTAGGACAAGTAAGCTTTGCTGGTTGGCCCCATCTATTCATTATCCTATATTATTATACTCTTCTCAGGTATAATCAATTATCATAATATAAAGACAAAAAGTGAGGTAGGAAATGTTGAGGAGGATTTATATAAGAGAGATATATTTTTATATTGTATGCCTTATAGCTCTTATTCTTTTTATAGTAGGAATTGTAACTATCTTTGATAGTGCTTTCACTTATGTAAACCCTGTATCCTACACGACAAGAGCTAACCTGATCCCTGCTTATGAAGATCGATATACAAACTATTCAAAAGAAGATATCAACGAACTTATCGAAGATGAAATTCAGAATTCTATTAACAATGAAAAAATATTTGCACTTAAAAGTTTAATAAGGGGAGGAATCTTTTTAATAATATCTATCCCTCTGTTTATAATTCACTGGCGTAAAGCTCAATCTATGTGGAGAATGCCGGAATAAAGATTGTAAATACTGCAAGATAAAAATCTTCCTTTCGTCGCTCACTATAATATGATGGATATAGCTTGAGCTTAGGAAGAAATCTAGTAGTTGGTCACTTTTTTACTCCACACCTTGGCTGGCCATAGCGAACGAAGTTAGAACCAGAATTATAGCCTCAGACAAATATATTTTCATACCTGAATTGAGTTTTACAGGTTAATTACTTACCCTACTTTACTACTCACTATTTATTGGCTGTCCCAATTAGTGAAATTTCGAACCCTTTTTTAGATAAATTAACTACTTGGAGGGTTCAAATGCCGGTCCATTTTCATCAGCATTATTATTATAACCAGCAGTTTCCCAGTATCCCCTGAAATTAATGTCTGAAGATAGCTCCATACGTACTACCCATTTTGCCCATTTATAGCCAAACTTG
>CAYMPQ010000107.1:0-3082 GCA_964392345.1 uncultured Actinomycetota bacterium | reverse complement strand
AGACAAGAAAAGGATACAACTATAAAGGTTTATTGCAGGAGATAGGCGGCCAGAAGCTTTCCGCAGGTTGTGTAATGATGCCTTATGAACAAAAGGATAAGATTGAGAAATTTTTTAAGAAATTTAAAGTGAAATTTGAGCAGTTGAAGGTGTGGAAATAGAAGATTAAACCCGAGGATTTGGAAAGCTTTATAAAAAAGAGGAGTAATATTGACTTGTGTCAATATTGGCTTGTTGACTTTTATTTTGCAAATAGTTACTATTTTAAAGGCAAATAGGTAAAATTATTAAATAACGGGCGGAAGTGGCTCAGTGGTAGAGCATCACCTTGCCAAGGTGAGGGTCGCGGGTTCAAATCCCGTCTTCCGCTCCATTTTTTAACAGGATATTTTCTGCCAAATGAATCTTTTCAAATTTTTATAAATTTCTTAAAAAGGTTATAATACTGACAATTAAATTTTCTAAAAAGGTGTAATTTATGATTGATGCCAAACTTAATGGATCGGATAAGATAAAGATTGAAAAAGCTGTTAGCATTTTAAATCACAGCTGTTCTCATGTAATGGCTGCAGCGATAAAAAGGATATATCCTGAAGCAAAATTTGCTATCGGCCCCTCCATCAAGGATGGCTTTTATTATGATTTTGAAATATGCAGTGCTATTTCATCAGAAGCTCTGCCAATAATTGAAAAAGAAATGAAAAAAATCATAAAAGAAGATCATAAGTTTAAAAGAAGTGAGATTACCAAAGCTGAGGCAGGGAAAATATTTAAAAATAACCCGTATAAAATTGAGCTAATAAATGGTATTGAAGATGAAAAGGTCAGTGTGTATCATACAGGAGATTTTGTTGATTTGTGCGCAGGACCACATATCCCATCCACAAGAAGAATTACTGCTTTTAAACTGCTGAGCGTAGCAGGAGCATACTGGAGAGGCGATGAGAAAAATAAAATGCTAACAAGGATATACGGAACTGCATTTTTTAAAAAAGAAGACTTAAAAAAATATTTAGAAAAAATAGAGAAGGCTAAAATAAGTGATCACAGAAAGATAGGCAAAGATTTAGACTTATTTAGTTTTCATGATGAAGCACCGGGATTTCCATTTTTCCACCCAAAAGGAGTAATTCTTAGAAATATTATTTTAGATTACTGGAGACAGGAGCACTTAAAAGAAGATTACCGGGAAATAAATACACCAATTATTTTAAATAATGAATTATGGAAAACATCAGGGCACTGGGACAATTACAAAGATAATATGTATTTTATAAAAATAGAAAAAAATGATTATGCTATAAAACCAATGAACTGCCCGGGTGCGATTATAATATATAAATCTAATCAGCATTCATACAGGGAACTGCCTTTAAGATATTCAGAGCTTGGACTTGTTCACAGGCATGAAAAGTCAGGTGTGCTGCATGGGTTGTTCAGGGTTAGAAATTTTACACAGGATGATGCACATATATTTTGTATGGAGAGCCAGTTAGAACAAGAAATTTTAAAAATTATAAATTTAATTGATACCATGTATAAAACATTTGGGTTTGAAGATTATCATGTTGAATTGTCAACAAGACCTCTTAAAAGAATAGGCAGCGATGAAATGTGGGATAGAGCCGAAAAAGTGCTCAGGGAAGTTATGGAAAGTAAAAACCTGGATTACATAGTAAATGAAGGCGAAGGGGCATTCTATGGGCCAAAAATTGATTTTCACATAAGGGATTGCCTTGACAGAACATGGCAATGTGCAACAATCCAGCTTGATTTTTCAATGCCTGAAAAGTTTGATATTGAATATACAGGTGAAGATAATTTAAGGCACAGGCCCGTTATGATACATAGAGTAGTTCTGGGAAGCCTTGAGAGATTTATGGGAATACTTTTGGAACATTATAGCGGTAATCTTCCTTTATGGCTTGCGCCCGCACAGATGGTAGTTTGTCCAATTTCAGATAAATTTTCAGATTACAGCAATGAAGTATTCTGCAGGCTAAAAAATAAAGGGTATAGAGTGGAGATCGATAATAGGGTAGAGTCGCTTAGTAAAAAAATAAAACAAGCTGAAATAATAAAAATTCCTTACATGATTATAATTGGCCAGAAAGAAGAGGAAACCGGAACAATTACCGTAAGAAGAAAAAATGGCGAAGATATAAAGGAAATTAAGCTGGCTGATTTTATATCTATGGCAAAAGACATAATAAAAAATAAAAAGCCAATAAATTAAAATTTAGCTTACCTATGATTTATTCCGCTTAAAATACTTCAGGCGTTAGCCTGAAGATGGGAGCGCTCTGCTGTCTTTTGGTAAATATTTGCTATAATAAATTGTATGAAATACAGGAAGCAGAGTCATGCAGCATGTTACACAAGATATCGCATAGTGATATCGACCAAATACTAAAAGGGAAGTATTAAAAAAAGGTATGGGAGAATATTTAAAACGGAAAGTTAGGTAAGTAAGCAAATTTCATCCTGAAATAACAATGAGGAAACGCTTTCCGTTTTAGGTAAGTTATCGCTTTTAAATTAAGATAGCGAATCTTACTCCTTCTTGAGTTTATGCAGGCAAGCACAGCTTACTGTTGCCTTACTGGCTTTTTTAGTTAAAATTAACAAGTTTTCAAATAATCGATAATTTCATCTAAATCAGCTATAGCCAATCCAACTACTGAATCAGCAGCACCATAATAAATCAAAAGTTCGTTTGTTTCCTTGTTAACAACAGCTCCACAGGGAAAAACAATATCATCTACATCACCTACTCTTTCATAATCTTCTTTGGGCCCAAAAACCCATTCCTTACTTCGGTGAATTAACTGAAGAGTATCCAAATCCAATAAAGACATACTAATCCGATAAATACTTCCAGAAACTGTCTTCCGTACTCCATGATAAATAATTAACCAGCCCTCAGATGTTTCAATGGGTGGAGGTCCTAAACCTACCCTAGTCTCATCCCAACTTCCATGTCTAGCAGGAATCAGCACCCTATGATCACCCCAATTTTTTAGATCAGGTGAAAAAGAAATCCAAATATCGGATCTACCTCCAACAATAGGCCTGTGAATAA
>CAYMPQ010000106.1:0-3253 GCA_964392345.1 uncultured Actinomycetota bacterium | reverse complement strand
TGGGAAGTGGCACAACAATTGTTACTGGTATTTCAAAAGGATTTAAATCAAGTGGTACGGATATAAATAAGTTAGCTTATTTAATGGCAAAGGTTAAATCTACTCCAATTGAACCTAAAAATGAATTAAAGAAGTACATTGAAGATGCCAAAGGTTTGTATTCTATTAATTGTTATACATATTCAGTCAAAAACGATAAATTAATATTCAATCTGTTGGAGGATTAGAAAATGTTAGACAGGCAAGTTGTCAAAGAGTTTTTACAAGATGAATTGAAAGGGATTGAAGTTACAAAAGATATATCAACTGACGATTTAGTAGAGACCTTTTGTAAATATACCGAAGAGGATTACTACGAATGGCTTAAAGATA
The DNA here is from genome assembly GCA_964392345.1 of uncultured Actinomycetota bacterium. Lineage (GTDB taxonomy): Bacteria > Actinomycetota > Humimicrobiia > Humimicrobiales > Humimicrobiaceae > JAUVXY01. The sequence continues at coordinate 2,881 of CAYMPQ010000106.1, read as the reverse complement.
ACTTCAAATCCTTTTTCAATCACTGGAATCCAGATTGGGGTTGGATTAGAGAGAGGATTGATCATTACTCAAAAGGGTAGTCTTGTGGAACTTTCCAACTCAAAATTATGGGGATGGACCACATGGAGACAATAAATACCTTTTTATTATTCTGTCTTCTCGTTAGCCGATCTAATGAATGCAATTCTATATAGTCAATGATTACCTTACTTTTAGTGAAGCAATTAAGTGGTGAAACTTCAAAATCTCATAGGCATTAACTTGTGAGCATAGCATAAATATGATAGAATATATCCAGAATAATGTTATGAGAAAGGAGCTACACAGAATGAACATTAAGCCCTCTACAACAATCCGACAGGACTATAATGGTTTTTCAAAATACTGCCATGAGCTTGACGAGCCGGTGGTGCTAACGCGAAATGGGAAAGCTGATTTGGTTGTCATGAGTCATGAGGCATTTCGGCGCATGGAAGCTCGTATTAAATTACAATCAAAGCTACTGGTAGCAGAAAAGCAAATTGCCGAAGATGAACCATTGACTGAACACAATGAAGTCATGACAAGAATGCGGAGCAAGATCAATGCCTCAAAAGAATAAAATCAAATATACTCCTGTAGCAGTAGATGATATGGATGAGATTTTCTCGTACATATCAAAGGAGAACACTACTACTGCAGAAATCATGCTGGAAAAGATATCTAATGGAATAACCAGGCTTGCAGAGTTTCCTAATATGGGTTCAATACTATCCGACGAAGAATATACACTTGTTCAACGTGGATATCGTTTTATTGTTGTACAGCCATATCTAATTTTTTATAGGATAATCGACAATACTGTTGTCATTCACCGAATATTACACGGACGCCGGGATTATCTCCGTGAGTTATTTGCATCGCACGAATAGGTCGTACTGTTAAAGGATTCGAACTCCTTGTTATGATGCCATCATGATCCGCCATAGTTGCCCATAAAATAGTCGTATTTCTTAAAGGACGGATAGTATAGCCGGCAGCATTTCACCGTGGGTGTAGATATCAATCCCTGTTCCCCTGGCTTGTTTGAGCAATTCTTCCATGTCTTTGAGGTTATGGCCGGAAATTAGAATTCCAGGATTTTTGCCCACGCCGATGTTCATTTTGGTGATTTCAGGAATATTTTAAATAGTCCTTGATATTTTTTTTACAATCTTTTAGTATTTTATACTGTTTTGCTATAATATCAGGAATTTTGTATTGTTTTATAAAGTTTGGAGTGAATATATTTGACCATAGATCATAAAATATTATATAACTCGGAAAGCATATCAAAGGATTATGCAGCAAGAGACTACCTCGAGCCTGCTGAAAGGACCGTACTTGAGATGCTAAAGCCTGAGCTATCCGGAATGGATATGCTGGATATGGGTGTCGGAGGCGGAAGGACCACAAAATATTTTGCACCGCTTGCTGGTAATTATACCGGAGCCGATTATGCCATTGCAATGGTAGATGTCTGCCTGGAGAAGTATGGGAATGATTACTATTTTTTAAACTGTGATGCCAGGGATATGGAAGGGGTCCCTGATAACAGCTATGATTTAGTACTTTTCAGCTATAATGGGATAGATAGTTTCAGCCATGAGGATAGAATGGCTGCACTGGATGAGGTATACAGAGTCCTAAAACCGGGTGGATATTTCTACTTCTCCTCTCACAATCTGGATTGGGAAGGACTTGCAGGGATTTTTAGCTTTAAGGAAAAAATGGGTTCAGGCAGGAGAAACGGCTCCAGCCGTTTTGCTGAACATATCGGCCGTGAGGTAAGGTCAGCCTGTAAGATAATAAGGTTAAATATCTTAAATAAAAGCATCCATATGACTGGCCATATTTTAAAGCTCCGGAAGAATAAGAGGGGACATCTTTATGACAATTCTCTTAACGGGAAAGCAAAAGTCTACTATATCAATAGGGATGAACAGATAGGTCAGCTGAAAGAAGCAGGCTTTAAGAATATAAGCACTATTTGTAGAGACGGCCTTATTACCAGTAATACCACACTCCTTAATAAGGGAGGTTGGATATATTACCTGTGCAAGGCTGATAAATAGCATGTTTTATCTACTAATAAGGATAAAGAATATTTGATTCAAAGATATGAATAAGCGAGCACGACATATAATAGCGGCTCGCCTGGTCATATCAATACTTATTTAAAAAATATCAAAATTAAGACTAATTGAAGTTAACATTTATTTGATTTTATTGACCTGAGCATTGTGGTCAGGATAAAATGAGACAGTATAAAAAAGAGTGTCTAACTTGGAAGGAAATAGTTTTGTATATAAACGCAAATGCATAAATTATAACCTTTTTTAAGTCAATAAACTATTTTTTATGAGGTTTAAATAACTTTGAAATGTTTTTAAATGTGATAAGATAATAAATAATATATTAAACTAAAGAAAGATACTGTATTGAAAGTGTTAATAATCTATCATTCAGAACACCACGGCAATACCAAAAAGATAGCAAAAGCAATGGCAGAAAAAATCAATGCAGATATTTTGAAAGCAGCTGATGTCAACCTCAATAAATTTGAAGAATATGATATTGTGGGCTTTGGATCAGGGGTTTACAATGGAAAATTACATAAAGAACTTTCAGAAATTTTAAGCAAACTACCCCAACAAGATGATAAAAAGGGTTTTATCTTTTCCACAACAGGCTCTAAAACATACAGCTCTATGGCCCATGAACGGTTTAGACCAATGCTAGAAGAAAAAAGTTTTGAGATAATTGGAGAATTCTCCTGTCTTGGTTTTGATACTGCTCTAACAAAAGAAGGGATTAATAAGGGCAGACCAAATAAACAGGACATTAAAGATGCAGAAGACTT
>CAYMPQ010000105.1:0-3275 GCA_964392345.1 uncultured Actinomycetota bacterium | reverse complement strand
CTGCCGCTCAATCATCACCTTCATAGCTTGTGGCGAGCCGGCGCCGTGCATTGACTCGGTCCTGTAGCTCGGGGCCGTGAGTCCAAAGGTCATGCTGTTGATGAGCGAGAGCATGCGAAGGCGCTCTTCGGCGCCCACATCTTTCGCCTTGAAGTACTTCTCCACATACTTGCCGATCTCCGGACTCCTGAGGTCACACTCCGACGGAATAGTAACCAGTGCGCCACCGGCCAGGTCCTCGGCGATGCGGCACAGCTCATACGGGTAGCGGGTGACGTTCATCTTGCAAACGTTGGCCATGAGGATGTCGGGCTGGTAGTTGCCGGCCTTCGTCTTGGAGCCCTGCGTACACGCGGCGAGTCCGCAAGCGTGCAGCGTCTCGACAAGATGGCTCATCTCAGCAATCTTGTCGCGCACGTGCGACGCCCTTGCAACGCCGTTGTATTCGGTCATGGCCGCAGTCGCGCCAATCAGGACATCGCCGATGCCCGGCTTGCATCCGCCGTAGCTCTGACGGTGGTTGCCGGCGAAGCGCTCGACCACCGGGTTGCTGAACTCGACCTCGCCACACATGAACACTCGCTCCCACGGTACGAACACGTCGTCGAGAACCGTCAGTGTTTCCTGCCCGCCAAACATGTAGTTGCCGACGTCGATGTCGCCTTCCTCAAGCTTGCGCTTGTCGCACGACTGTCGACCGTAGATGAAGTGGACGCCTTTCGAGTCAGACGGTAGGGCACAGCAGAGGGCGTAGTCCTCGTCGCCTTCCCGCATGGTGAGCGTAGGCATGATGAGCATCTCGTGAGAATTCACACTGCCGGTCTGGTGTGCCTTCGCGCCGCGGATGACTATGCCATCGGGGCGTCGCTCGACCACGTGGACAAACATGTCCGGGTCGGACTGCTTGCTGGGACTCACCCCACGGTCACCCTTGACGTCTGTCATCGCACCCTGCACGCACAGGTCATTCTGTTGAATGTACTTCAGCCATTCCTTGAACCGCTCGTGGTACTTGGTGCCGTGCTTCTCATCAATCTCGTACGTGGTGCTGTAGACGGCGTTGACGGCGTCCATGCCTACGCACCGCTGGAAGCAGCAGCCCGTACGCTGACCAAGCATGCGTTGCAGCTTCACCTTCTTGACCATATCGTCGCAGCTCATGAAGAGCGCGGTGAAGCGATTGATCTTCTCGCCCGTCAGACTGGACGTGGTTGTGGCCAGGTCCTCCCACTCCGGCTCATGCGCGACCTTGTAAGTCATCGCGATAGCGTTGATGGATGGCCGTATCACCGGATGGTCGACGAAGTTCTCAATCTTCTCACCGAACAACCAGACGTCAGACTTCAACGAGCGAAGGCTATCTATATATTGCTGAGCAGTCTTGAGTGCCATCGGCAGCGTACCTCCTTATGCTGACGGGTATAACTGCAGTATTATAGTCTCGGTCGTGCGGCGGGGCAAAGAGCCCCACCGGCTTCGGCGTGGCGCCGGAAGCGGCATGGAGGCACTGAATGCAGTTCCCGGTCGGAGAAAGAGTTGTCGCTATCGAGCTGGGCGATATTACGAAACAGACCAGCGATGCGATTGTGAACGCAGCCAATTCCAGCCTCATGGGCGGTGGAGGAGTGGACGGAGCAATCCACCGCCGCGGAGGCGCGTCCATCCTCGAGGAGTGCAAGGCAATCGTGTCTCGGCGCGGTCGGCTGCCGGCTGGAGAGGCGGTCGCGACCGGTGGCGGGAATCTGCCCGCTCTCTACGTGATACACACCGTAGGACCCGTGTGGCACGGAGGCGGACAGGGCGAGGCGGACATACTGGCCAGTGCCTATCGGAAGTCGCTTGAGCTTGCCGAGGAACTGCATCTGACCAGCGTGGCCTTCCCGTCCATCAGTACCGGCGCGTACGGGTACCCGGTCCGCGAGGCATCGACCGTTGCGCTGAGTTCCGTCGTGCGATTCCTGTCGCAGGAAGCCGCCTCGGTCACCAGAGTGGTCTTCGTACTGTTCGACGAGGCCACTCTTCAGGCCTATCGCCACGCTCTTGAGGCGATTGGGCGCTCCGGCATCCGCTGACGGAGTGCCGCGGCTGCCGTTGTGCTCCATTGTGGCTTTGAACGGGGAGGCTGTGTGCACTACAATCCAGAGTTGGAGTTGGAAAGGAAGCCTCGATGACATACGAGAAACTGGAACGAATCCGCGAACGCTACCGCGAGATAGAGCGTCAGATGATCCAGCCTGACGTGTTGACAGACAGGGCGAAGCAGCAGGCGCTTGCAAAGGAGCATGCATTACTCGAGGAGCCTGCCACGAGATACGTAGAGTACCAGGAGCAGGAACGGGAAATAGCAGAGTTGCACGTGCTTCTTGACGACTCGTCCGACACCGACATGCGCCTTGTGGTGAAAGAAGAGCTGAGTCGCCTTGCAGGGAAGCATGAGGAACTCGAAGAGACGCTCAAGCAGTTCATCATCGAGACTGACCCGAACGACTCGAAGGACGTCATTGTCGAGATACGGGCCGGGACAGGCGGCGAGGAAGCGTCGCTTTTCGCGGCAGACCTGTTCAGGATGTATACGCGCTACGCGCAGCTCAAAGGATGGCAAGTCGAAGTCATCGATAGCACGCTGAGTGGCACAAAGGGATTCAAGGAAGCCGTCTTCGAAGTGAAAGGTGCCGGAGCCTACAGCCGGCTCAAGTATGAGCGTGGTGTGCACCGGGTGCAGCGTGTCCCTCAGACTGAGGCATCCGGCCGGCTTCACACATCGGCAGCGACGGTCGCTGTGCTTCCTATGGCTGAGGAGATAGACCTGGAGATCAACCCCGATGACATCAGAATGGACTTCTTCCACTCGGGCGGTGCGGGTGGACAGAACGTGAACAAGGTGACCACGGCGGTGCGGCTTACCCACATACCGACAGGAGTTGTCGCCGTGTGTCAGGATGAGCGTTCGCAGCTCAAGAACCGAACGAAGGCGATGGCGGTCCTACGAACCCGTCTGTATGACATCAGGAGCCGTGAGCAGTCAGACAGAATCGAGCGAGACAGGCGAACCCAGGTAGGAAGTGGCGACAGGTCTGAAAAGATACGGACGTACAACTTCCCCCAGGACCGGATTACCGACCACCGCATCGGCCAGAGCTTCCACAATATCCCACGCCTGCTTGATGGTGAGATGGATGACCTCATTGACGCACTCAGCGCCGGAGCCCAACGCGAATCTGCCTCACTGTGACAGCATTCAAGCCTGTCTGGTCCACGCCCGCGGCGTTCTGGCG
>CAYMPQ010000104.1:0-3373 GCA_964392345.1 uncultured Actinomycetota bacterium | reverse complement strand
ACCCATTGGCTTACAATTTTACCTGCTCCAATTTTTTTCCTCTGGAATATATGGTTGGCTGGTATAATAATGATTGCCTATGCACTTATTGCAAATATTCCCTGCATACTGCTTCAGAGATATAATAGGGCAAGATTATCTAATTTGATTTTATAGAATAAAGATATGAAAACATCCAACTATTATAAAGAATTTAAAAAACCCTCTTGGTCGCCTCCAAGTTGGCTTTTTGGTCCTGTATGGATGGTACTTTATATTATAATTTTTATTTCATTTGGTTATGTAGTCTATATTTATTTTAGGAATATAATTCCTTTTATTGTTCTTCTACCTTTTATCCTTAACCTTATTTTTAATTTTGCTTTTACTCCTATTCAGTTTCGTCTGAAAAACAATGTACTTGCAACAGTTGATATATTCTTAACTGTGGGAACTCTTCTATGGGCTCTTTATTCAATTTACCCCCATGCAAGCTGGATTAGCTATATAAATATCCCTTATGCTATTTGGGGAATATTTGCTACTGTATTACAATTTACTATAATGTTAGCCAATAGAAGAACAAGATAAATTTAGAATATTGATTATATTATCTTTTAAAAGGAGAAGTCTTTATTTTAAATTATAACTCTGTCTTTTACTTAGTCTGTTATAGCCAACCATAAGATACATTTTCAAGAATATCTAAAAACAAACAAGATTCTAAATAATACAGTTCATTACTCAAACTTAATGGTTATGTTCCACTATTCCATATCCTCCAGTGACAGGATCCTTAAAAATTAGAAACTCTGGTGGGAAAAAACTGAGAAGACTAAATAGAACTATATTTACAATTATTATTATCCCTCCAATAATATTGAGGTATAACTTTCTTTCTTTTAAGAGCATCAACCTGAAGCTTACTATCTGGGCAATAGCTATTGCAATAATGAATATTACTATATCTATAGCAAGGCTCTCTATCTTAAATATAGAGGTATATCCATAAAAAAGAGCAGAAATTACAGCAGGAATTACCAGAAATGAAATGCCTTTTGCAAAGAAGAAATTCTTTACTCTCTTTCCAAATATAAAGAATTCTATGATACCCCACGCAAAAGCTGGCCAGAAGCCTATTTTAAAATGCTCCCAGGTGCTTTCATTGACTCCGCTTATAATAGCCATTGGTGTCCATTCACCACTTAGCTCAAAAGTAAAATGAAGAAGCGAACCAACCAAAACCGTAAAAAGAATTCCAAACATCTCCCAGGATAGTATTTTTTTTCTATTCATTAATTATCCTTTAGTATTTTTTATACACGTCAATTTATTATAATAAAAATATATTTATATCTCAACATTGGAGTCAGGTATGAGAATCTTCATTTAAACTTAGTAATTCGGTTCGAATTGCGTACACGGTGGCCAGCCAATTTAAGATAATTACATCATACTTATTTTAATCGAAGTCTCTACCTAAATTATTATATTTTGAGTAAACAGAGGGATACATATAGTATTAAAATATGGAAAAAATTAAATATAAGCTTTGTTTTAAGTATATATAAAATAGTATTTCCTGAAACTTATCAAAAATATCGCTTTATTTATGCATATTTTAGCTTATATATAGAGATTAAGTCTTTTATAATCTGATTCCAACTAAATTTTATTTGGGCTACCAATTAATACATTATGTAATACATATATTTATTTATTAAAAAATTATTTAAGGTTCGAATCCTGCCTCCCCAGCCATCTTGTGCAGTAAGAAAAGTGACCAATGTCTGAAATTGAACAATTTGGCTTTTAGTTCAATCAGAACCGAGTTCTAATATTACTCAGAGACGAAGTGGGGGTTTGAACTTGTTGCTATCTCTATTAGCTCTAAAGTTTCTCCGCCAGAAAGAGCGGTAATAAAGATTCAGCGCCCAAAGTTGTACTGAATAACGGTGTGTAATTCCCAATCTACTCCAAATAGAGGGTAGGCTATAGAACTCGCGCCAAACCCAGTCACGCCCTTTTTGCAGAATCTCCCGTGACATTAGCTTTGGCTTAAATACAATGCTAGACTCATACTGTGACCAGTCTTTGGTGACTATTCGTCCGGCCTTATCCAAAGATTCGTATAGGGCGGTACCTGGATATGGTACGGGCCAAGCAAATTGAGCGCTCTCTAGCTGCATTTTTTGGGCAAAGCGGACGGTACGTTCGAAAACATATTCATCGTCTTCGTCTAAGCCAAGGATAAAGAAGCCGTGGATGGCGATGCCATGGGAGTGGATCTTTCTGATCACCATTTCGTATTTGTCCACCACATTCACCCTCTTGCCCATCGCCGCCAGATTGCCCGGGGACAGTGTCTCAAACCCGATGAGTAGGATCATGCAGCCGCTCGCGGCTGCCAGTTTGAGTAATTCGTCATCTCTCGCTATGGTAACTGAGGCTTGGGCAGCCCACTTAAGTTTGTAGGAAACAAGGGCGCGAAAGAGCTCTTTAGCGAACTTGGGGTTGCCGGCGATATTATCATCAACGAAGCAGATAAGTTTTTTATAGTTCATTGTTTCGATCTCCTTGAGAATTTCTTCTACCGGGCGGCAGCGATAAGTATGGCCGAAGAATGAAGTAACTGAGCAGAAGGAGCAGGAATAGGGACAGCCTCTAGTGGTTGAGATTGTGTTCCTGAAGTAGTACGCTCCATCGGCGAACAAATCTCGCCGTGGGATAGGCAAATTGAGCAAGCTGGGCTGCTCCTGTTGGCTGTATATCCTTTGTAGTTTGTTTGCCTTAAAATCCTCGATCACATTTGCCCAAATTCCCTCGGCTTCCCCGATTACTACGGCATCGGCGTGCTGACTTGCCTCTTTGGGTAGAGCGCTAGGGTGACTACCCCCTAAGATAACCTTCACTCCTTTCGCTCTGAAGGTATCGGCGATCTCGTAGGCGCGTTTCGCCGTAATAGTTATTGCTGTGATCCCCACTAAGTCGATTTCCTTTTGGAAATCAATAACTGTGACATTCTCATCAGTTAATGAGACTTCGACCTCTGGTGGGGTTAGGGCGGCAACCATTGCTAGACCCAGGTGTGGGCCCGGTGCCTTCTTCCGATTTAGGAGATTCTCTTGTGTGGTCGGGACAATTAGCTCTAGTTTCATTAGAACCCCTCCTTTCGAGGTATCATGTGGAATTATATAGAGACTGCTAAGGCGCCTATGTTTATAATGTTACAGTAGCTAATTGCCTTTGGCCTTATGAAGACATTGCTAAAACAAATCTCTTTTATTATTTTTAAAAGCCCTTTTTTAACTATCAATATTTTTATTTTGTTTTTTTATTTAAAATCGTTAAAATTTTATTTAAAATAATTTTTATATTTCTTATTTTTATAAGT
>CAYMPQ010000103.1:0-3424 GCA_964392345.1 uncultured Actinomycetota bacterium | reverse complement strand
ACTCTCTCTATTATTTCGGCAATAGTATTTATTTCATTGTAAACCGGGATTATTACTGATAATTTCATAAAATGTTTTTTTTATACAAATATAAGTTATCTTTATTTTAACATCTTTAACCCATAAATTCTAATTTAGGTTTAACAAAACCCCACCCCAGCTTGAAAATTGGGGTGGGGATTAAAAGAAGGGGCCTATCACTGCCTCCTGAAATTTTTCTGTCTTTATGCCTCGCAGTTCTAATTCGCATGTGCGGTCCCGCTAAGCGGGATAGTGCCGCTTTTTCCCGAAGGGAAAAATAACCAAAAGACACGACATCTAAATATTTAAACAAAGAGGTTTCAACAATAAATTATTTTTCCATTTTTGGGGTTAATTAAAACAATTTATTTTCTCCTGAATTATCGGAAGAATTGCCTTTTTTTTCTGAAAGCGGGGAATTTTCCGGACTTTCCTTATTTTCTCGCTGCTCCTTGGCCAATTCTCTATTCACCCAAAATATCCAGCCAATTATCCCCAGAAGAAAAATAATAAATATTACTAAGTTAATTCCTAATTTCCCTTGCTCCTGCCTGCTTTCATCAACTAGCCCAGAAGCGATTTCTTTCTTTTCTTCTATCTGGCCGATCATATCTTTGATTTCACTGTCGGAAATATCTTCTTCTGACTTCTCGGCTTTTTCCACGTCTCCGCTCGGGGAAATAAGCAAAGAAGAATCCTCTATATCCAGAGAAACCGGCTCTTCAATTTTGCCTACCAGCCCGTCCTTTTCTTCCCGGGCTGACTGGGCAATAACCGGCTGGCGCACAGAGAAATAAACAATATTTGACCATTGGCTTTCTTTGCCGCGGCTGTCAGTCGCGGTGGTATAGACTAAATGGCTTCCTCTGACTAAGGCCGGGGGCTTATAAACAAAATTAGCAGTGCCGGATTTATGGTTGGCTACGAAAAATTGGCCAGCTAATTTATGGTCAATAAAAACTTTTATAAAAGAGTCATTTTTCGCCAAGCCGACGACAAAAGGGCGGCTGTAATTAGTATTGCTATTTACTACTGGCACAAATAAAGTCGGAGCTGGCATTGGCTCTTCAATTCTAAACTGCAGAATCTTGGAAAGGCCGCTTTTTCTGCCCTCTTTCTCTTCGGCCACAGCCCAAACTTTATGCGGCCCAACACCTAAATTCAAAAATGGCTTATAAGCGAAATTGGCGGTGCCTGATTCATGGGTCAAAACTTCGGTTCGTCCATTATAAACGCCGTCAATGTAAATATGAACAAAGCTTCTGCCAACCGATAAGCCGGTTATAAAAGGTCTTGAGCTACCAATTGCGTCTTCCTCTCCCGGTCCAATTAAAGTTGGCGCTGGCAAGGGGGGAGCGACAAACTTTTTCTCAACCGGCGGGGATAAAACCAAAGAGGTCTTATCTTGAGCAATAAGCTTTATTTCGTTCCCTCCGGCTAAAGCCGTTGGATGCTCATAATAAAAGCTGTCGCTTTCCGCTCCTTCGCTCTTTACTTTGGCAAAGTCGGTATAAATCCCGTTAACATAAACTAAAACTTCGGTGTTAGCCGGAGTTAAACCTCTTATAAAAAGTTGGCGGGAAAATTCTTGGCCCTTTTTATACCCCAGCTCAACAATGGTCGGGGAGTCAACCTGCCCGGCCAGAGCCTCGCCGGCCGAAAAGAGAGCTAAAAGAGTAAAAAAAATAAAGAGGGCAGCTTTCTTTTTAAAAATCATAAAAATTATCTTCCTCCTTAATTTCTTTTATAGTTTTCTCTTTCAAGCAATAATTATTTTTTTAGCCAATTACTAAATTATATTATGTTCCTTATTTTTAATCATTGGTTAATTAGGGCTAATGGGGTGCAGACCAGCGAAGCCGATTTGACCTTTTTAGCCCTAATAACTAATGATAGTTTAACTTTATCCAGCTGTGTTTTCCTCGTCAAGTAAATAACTGGTTAATAAGCTGAGGAAAAGCGGGAAAAAACTGTGTAAAAAAATGTGGATAAGACAAGGATAACCCCCCCCCTTGTTCTAACGATGTTTTAAATAATATCCTTATAATGTTTAATATTAGCCTTTTTTTTCTGTCGGCTAATATCAACGGAAATAAAGTCCAGCCTGACTAAATTTTCATCCAGATTATTTTTATAAATATAAAGTTCCAGAGCTTCTTTTAAATTACTTAATTTTCTAAAGTTAAAAGCATCATCAGCCCTACCAAAAATCTGCGACAATCTTGTTTTTATCTCAACAAAAACCAACGCTTCCCCATCTCGGGCGATAATATCTACTTCTTTAAAACTAATTTTTTGATTAAGACCGATAATTTTGTAGCCCCGCCTTAACAAATAATCTCTGGCAATATTTTCTCCAAATTTTCCGACTATTTGCCTATAATTCATAAACTTAAAAAAGAAGGCTCATAACCAGCCTTCTCATTATTCATTATTTCCCGCCACTTTATTATAATTATAATATTTGAGGGCGGGATCCCGCCTCGGCGGTGACATTATTCATTTTAGGGTATGTATTTCCGGTATTCCCTTTCTTCCTCAAGCTTCTTTTTCTTTTCCGGTATCTTTAGCAGAGATTTAGCAATAAAAACAAGCCAAACCAGCATAAAAACCGCCCAAAGAAGAAGCCAAAAACGGGCGGACAGGAAAGGAATCAATTCGTAATTAAAAAAGAGTAAAATCAAACCGATGGAGGCATTAGCCAGAGAAAAAGATTGCAAACGACGCCAAGAAGAAGTATAAAGCCCTCTTTTTCTACCCGTAAGCAAACGGCAAAAAAGAAAAAAAATAACCAAAGCCAAGACAAAAATAACAAAAGTCTTTTGGTAAATTGGCAGGAGCGCGCTCGGCCTAAGATTAAACAAGAATTTTAGCGATAAAAGATTCCCCATATTTTTATGTTATTTCCTGCCTGCCGGCAGGCAGGTATTATTTTATAATTTAACAAATAAAATGCCATAATGATACTGGCCAGCTTCAAACTCATCTTCTATTTCCAGCCCTAATTTTTTTGCTCCGATTCCCAGCAGATCGGGCTTAACCCTTTCTTCTGGCGGCGGCCCAAAAGGGGAAGACACATTTTTCCATTCCACCACCAATAGTTTTGCCCCCTTTTTTAGCATCCTAATAGCTTCCCGCAAAATTTCAACTCTTTTTTTAGACTGGTAAAGGGTATTTATAAGCAAAACCGTATCAAGGCTGCCTGACTCTATTTTTGTGGCTTTAAAAATTTCTAAATCGCTCCAAACCGTCCTGATATTTTCTATATTTTCCTGCTTCACCCTTTTATTAATTTCCTCCAAAACCGTTTTCAAGATATCAACGGCATAGACAATGCCTCTCTTACCGACTATTTTCGCCGCGGGAAAATATAGAAAATATCAGGACGGTTTGGAGCGATTTA
>CAYMPQ010000102.1:0-3510 GCA_964392345.1 uncultured Actinomycetota bacterium | reverse complement strand
GGATGGCCTTCAAGATTTGATACTCAATTTAAAATTTCAAAAGAGCTGGGTTTTGTCTACTATAAGATGAGTGAAAAAATCGAATTTCCAGAGATTGGCCTAAAGTTTGCAGATAATAAACACCCTGAACTTGAGCAGCAAGCGTTTTTAAATGCATTCGTAAAATATCAGTCAAACAATCCTTTCCGTCGTGTTTTAAATGAGAACGTGCCTTTAATCTTATTATTAAGTGTAATAAAAAAAATCAACGCTAACTCCAACTTCAATGATTCTGGAATCACAAGACAAGAACTTCCCCTTATTCTTTGTTGGAGAGATGGTGACGCAGAGGCTTTATATCAAAAAATAATTGAGATAAGAAAAAAATACAGGTATAAACCCAGCAGGGAAATCATATTGAGTATGTGTGATGAGTTAACCAACGGTAGGCATAATTCAATGAAAGATGTAACTATTATGCATGAATTACCAGATGAATTTATTAGGAAAATGAGACTTACAGGTTTAATTACTATCAGGGGTTTTGGGGCTTTCATTGATTTAAATAAAAAAGAAATCGAAAAAATAGATTATGTGATAGAGAATTATTCAAAATACAAGAAATATGATTCTGAAAGGGAGTATTTTGATTATCTTTCTCAGATAGATGAGAATCTTGTTAAGCTTGAAGTAGAGTATGTAGTAGATGTTGATCAAGAGAATAAATTTTTACTTAAGTGGACCAAACACTATTCCTGGGATGATATTAAAGCAGAGATCCTTAATTTTAATAAGAGTAACTTCTCCTCAAAAGATGAAATACTGAGATTTATTCCAGGACCACTAAGGCTAGAGTTTCTAACTTCTCTTGCAGTCCTTACCAAATATCCAAAGATAAGGTTGATACCTAATTATATTACTGATGATGAAGGACTACCTTCTTCACATGCTCCAGGTAATATAGCTGATATAGAATGTTACGAGGAAAAAAACTGTACTCTTTTAGAAGTAACTTTATTAAACGGAACAGTCCAAGTTGCTCGAGAAATGGCACCGATAAGTAGGCACTTAGCAGAAAAAAAAGAAGAATACAAAAATTCAATATCATTTTTTATTGCTCCTAGAATTCATAAAGACACAATTAAGTGGAGCGAATTTATTAAGTACAAGGACGACCTAGATATTTTTGCTTTCTCCATAAATGATTTTATCGAGGAATTGGAAAAAGATAATCCTGAGCTATATTTAGCAAGTTAAGTTTTTTGATAATCTTTTAATTGTTACTCAAACCCTTGTTTTTCGAAAACCATACTTTTAAGAACCTTCAGAATTTAAGAGCAGGAGGGGGAAGACGCCAGCTTTTTAGATATCCTATTCAGGTAAAATAATCAGAACACATAGGAAGAAATGTTATAGATAATTTTGAAACAGCTATTAAAAGAGCAAAAAAAGATTTATGGTTATATAATAGCATTTAGTTTTACTAAAGGTGCTTATGAAGAGGTAGCAGAAGCCAAGCAAAGAGGTTTACACATGGAACTTTTAACAGTTGATAAATTACTGGAATATGAAGAGGAAGTAAGTCAAGGGAAAATTTTTTAATGCCTAAAAAAATAATGTACTCTTTTAAAATTGAAAAAGAACTAATAGATAAAGCCAGGAAAGAAGCTAAAAAAGTATCAATGTCAACTTCTACTTTTATAAGACAAGCTATTATAGAGAAGTTAGATTGTGAGGATAGATTATATAGGATAGAGAAAAGGATTGAAAAATTAGAGAGTTTAATAAAAGAAAAATAATTAATAAATTATGAACAAGCAATATAATTTTTGGCGTGAAATATCTTACTTGCATAATGCAGTTAAAAGAAATCAAAAAAGAGCTCGTGAATTATATGAGACTATAAAATTGCAAGGTTTGATTCCAGCGGAGCAATTCTATAAAATTGAAGGGTTATTAAAGAGAATTAACAATATTTTAGATAACTATTGTAGCAATCGTGCTGAATTCATTTTTGGGAAATATGGTGCTTCTGAAAAAAATTAATAGAAATAGTCACTTATTAAATGGAAGAGTAATTAATATACATAAGAAAGATAAAAATAAAAAAACAGAATAATATATGAAAACAGCATTTTTGTATCATAGGTACTCTACAGATATTCAAAAAAATGGTTACAGCTTAGAGTTTCAAAGAAATATTACAAAGAAACTTTCAGAAAAGTATGATTGTAAAATAATTCAGGTATATGAAGATGAGGGTATTTCTGGGGCTACTATAGATAAAAGACCATCTATGTTACAACTTCTTAGTGACATGAAGGAACTAAAGCCTGAATATATTATCTGTGTTGATCAAGACCGTATAGCACGTGGAAATGACTTCTGGTATATAAAGAATCTTATGTCGCAAAATAATGTTTCTTTTATTACTGAAAAAGAAGGAGTAATTAATTTTACTGAAAATGTTTCAAGTGATTTTATGTCTGATATTTTAGCTGCTGCTGCAAAGTATGAAAGAGGCATGATAAAGCAGAGAATTAAACGTGCTATAGCTGAGAGAGCAAATAGGGGATTGTTTGTTGGAAATTGCAGTATAATTCATGGTTATAAGTATAAAGACGGAAATATTATTGTAGATGAAGAAGAAGCAAAATTAATAAAGAAAATATTTGAGATGTCAGTAAATGGAATGGGTTACTCTGGTATTGCAAGATATTTAAACAGGCAGGGAATAAAAAGTAAAAGAAATGGTTATTTCACCGCAGAAAGGATAAGGTATATTTTAGAAAACCCTCTCTACTGTGGGTATATAAGACACGGTGATGAGATTTATAAAGGAGTTCATAAACCAATAATAGATGAAGTAACCTTTAAAAAGGCTCAAATTAATATTGCAAGATACAAGAGAATTAATAAAACAAAACCAACTAAATACCTACTGACAGGATTTCTAAAGTGTGGTTACTGTGGAGCTAATTTAGGCGGAAATTTTAAAAAAGATAATGGAGGAGGAAAGCCAACAACAATTTATAGATGTAATGGTTATGTTAGAGGACTCTGTACCAGTCCAGTTTATCTAAAAAAAGAGAAGATAGAAAATTATGTGATATCTAAAGTTATAAAAAAAATAGAAGAATTAAAATTAAATTTTGATGATAAGGTTATAGATTTAATAAAAAGTCCAAGCATAAGTAAATTAGATATTGTAAAACAAAAAAAGAAATTACAGAGTAAAGCTGATAAATTATTAGAAGAGTATTTAAATGGTTTTATTGATAAGGGTAAATATCATCAATATATTAATGATATCAACAAGAAAGTTAAGAATCTGAAAGAAGATAAAGTAGATGCAATTGATTATTATATTTTGAAGAATATAGACGTCAGAAAAACATTTGGGGAATCAGATATCAATGATAAGAGAAAAATAATATCTCTTGTACTTAATAAAGTAGAAGTATTTAGAATGAATGGTACTTATAGGCTTGAAGATAGAATAAAATGCTACTGGAATGAGATAAAATAGTA
>CAYMPQ010000101.1:0-3566 GCA_964392345.1 uncultured Actinomycetota bacterium | reverse complement strand
ATCCTGTGGCAGGAATGGCTTTCGAGGCATGGCCGAAACAGTGTGGGACGCGGAAAGCGTCAAGAGCAGTCGGAGCGAGGCCGCGCACGTTCAAGGCCGCATGGCTACTACATCGGCTCCCGGGGCAGGTCCGGTTCCTTTTTCTGCTCATCCGGCGACAGTGAGTCCCAGGTCTCCTTGACCTTCGACCACTTCGGCAGGAGCCGGCTGTAGGCGTTGCGGTCTCCTCTACGTTGAAACGCCGCCGTATAGCGTTTGCGTTCGGCTCGATAGGCTTTTACTTCCTCCGCACCCATGTGTCGCCACCTCCTGTGTGTGGCAATTCTAACCCAGAACGTCACTATTGGCTATGTTGCGAACGGCACGAGGGAGGGTCACTCAGGCCGGTCCTTCCTGACTGTCGCGGATTCACAAGTGCACCGTGCTTTGGAGGCGACATAATCCTCCCTACACTCCGGCTGCCAACCTTCTGTCCAGACGTGAACCCAACTGCAACCTGGCAGGCCGACCGTGCGTGCTGACCTTGACATGACGGCGCCACTGCGCTGCTGTAGAATCCGCGCAAATCAGCTGATGTGGAGATGAGAGCGCCGGCGGATGCTGAGACGATGCCTGCCGGACATGGCGGCAGGTCGTGCTGTGGGCGCTTCGGTGCACACCGCAGGCCCGATTGCCAACAGGTCAGTACCGCGCTGCGGCATGCTCATACGTGTGAGAGACGTCAATGCGAGCACAAGTGAGTGTCAGCAGCTGAGTAGGTTCGAACTCCAGACAGAGCTACAAGCGGACTAACTGGGAACGGGAGGACCAACAGATGGAAGACACTATTTTCCTCGTACTGTACTGGACAGGGCCAATCGGAATAGGAATCTTCCTCGCATGTCTCGGCGCCATGCTCTACCTGCTCACCAAAGCGAACGAGGTAGACCAACGGACAAAGCGGGCCGCAAGAGACTCCAGGACACAGAAGTAGCTACCATCGCTGACACTGCAAGTTGAGTGCCTGCGCCTGAGGCTGCCGACACCACGCGCCGGTCTCGTGGGTGTGACCCACCACCGCCAGCCAACACCGGAGAGAGCGGTGTCCGGGCGGTGTCTGCTGTCTGTCGGCCCGCAGCGCTGCTTCATAGACACTCTCCTGGAAGTCATGAGCCCAGTCTTGTCTGGACCTCGGACGGGCTCGCCTACCGCGTCCCAGGCAAACACGGCGGGTCGACGGGTTGGCAAACAGTTAGGCGCAGAAACCCACGGCTCGCATCCAAACCTCAGTTCAGATACGACGCCGCAAGAGAGCCGTCTTCTGTGGCTCCCCGAAGATGCCTCAAGAACAGCCCTCCATCGACAATCCGTCACAACGAGTTTCCGAGGCAGGTGTCCCGCCGACCTCGCCAGGTCCATCATCGCCCGCCCTTCGGTGGATAGCAGCAGGCCCACTCGTCGGATGGTCGCAGACGCCAGGGGACACGCTACTATCTGAAGAAGCGCACAGAGCCTGCGCCCGGCAGGACAGAGGCGTCCTGCCGGGCCAACACGGTCCGCACAGGCATTGCCCAATGGCGGTGAGAGCAGCGTCGCGTGCCGATGTCGCGCGCCTTTCGCCAATTCACAGTCCGGGCGAGCTGTCTGCAAACGTTGATGCCTCGAAAACGCGCGAAAACGACCCAAAACAGGCCCGACATGACTCATTGGTCGTATCGACCTTGTTTTCGCACGAGTTTTCGACGCTCAGGAGACTGACGGAGGTCAACAGGCGCCCCGGATGGCGGAGCAGCCCCCGAATGCGCCTCCGGCGCCCCTTGGCAAGTCCTGCAGGCCATGACGCGGTGTGGGCTGCGGCAGCGGCGATGTCACCGCAGGGCCCACCGCGGCGGTCACCGCGGTTTGCCGGTATTGGGACCGGGCCGGTACGTCCAGGCGCCGGGACCGTGACGAAGGCACGGCCACGGCGCCTTGCGGTATCACGACATCATCACAGATGGCGTTGACAGGGCAGTGCGTAGCCAGACTGATAGAAACGCCAGGCCGGAGAACAGGGGTGCGCGCAAGCGCCGGTTGTTGTCTTTGGCCTGCAGCTGCGGAGGCGCGACATCGGATAGCGATAGTCCGCATTTCTTCCACGACCATCCTGGCAGAGCGCATCGCTGGAGAAAGCCTCCTGTCTCTCTCTCTTGACAACTGCGTATAATATCCCTTATACTCAGTCGCTATATGAGGCCTGCGCAAGAAGGAACCGGCATGCTGCCCCACTTCGACGACTTCCTGCTGCAGCTCCAGGCCAACAACTACTCCCCACGCACCGTCTACAACTATGAGCGCGACCTTCGCGTCTTCGGCAACTTCCTCCTTGATAGCAAGATGGACTTTGCCCGCCTGACCAAGCGCGACGTCACCTTCTACAAGGCCTACCTTGCATCAGGCGACCGCGAGACAGCAGCCGGTGGGCCCGGAAAGATGGCCACGCTGGACGCCCGCTCCGTCAACCGCATGCTCTCGGCCATCCGCTCTTACCTCAAATACCTTATCGACATGGACTTCGCCTGTCCCTTGCCGCCCGAGGCCGTCAAACTCACCAAGGCGACGAGGAAGCACTCGCAGGTCGCGGAACTCGATGCGCTCACGGCCCTGGTTGAGTCGCCGACCCAGCTAGAGTCCAACCCGAAAGTTGCCCTGAGGAACCGGGCGATGCTCGAAATGCTCCTGGCCACAGGTATGCGCATATCAGAGCTTTGCAGCCTCAAACGCAGCCAGATTGATGGCACGGGCCGCGTGTTCATCACGGGCAAAGGCAGGAAACAGCGCTTCGTGTACCTCACTCAACGCGCCACGCATCATCTCGACCTCTATCTTGCCATCCGCCTGGACTCCGCGGCTGCCCTGTTCATCCCCTATGCCGGCCGGAACGTCAATGACCCCAGACGGCGAATCTCGACCAACTATCTGCAGGAGCGCATCAAGAGCTACCGGGAGAAGCTGAGGATAAACGTCCCGACGTCGGCGCACTCCCTGCGTCACGGCTTCGCGACCTATCTCGCCGAGGAAGGCGCCAATCCCGCCGCACTGCAGATACTGCTGGGCCACGAGTCGCTCCATACAACTACGCGCTACGTGCACGCGTCCGACAAGTACGCCGAGGAGACGCAGAAGAAGTACCACCCTCGTGCGCGGGCATGAGCGTAAGCGTGACAGTGTTCAAATGGGGGGATGTGAAGTGGGCCAGGCAGGGTTCGAACCTACGACCAACCGGTTATGAGCCGGTCGCTCTGCCGCTGAGCTACTGGCCCGCGTAGATCCCGGACCGTGAAGACCCGGGCCAATCGGCAGCTAATGATACACCTGCGCTGAAGAGGCGCGCAACACGATGATGTTCACTGGCTCATGTCGCGTTGTGGGCACATTATGTCACCTACCGTCCGGCGACGACGCATTGCCCGGCCGGACTGTGTTGCTTTCCCTAGTCTGCCGGGGACGCGACACCGTCGCTTCCGCGCCGGCATCGGCACGCCCACCGCTCAGTCCGCGGACAGCGCCCTGCGCAGCTCGTGGAGGCCATAGTAGGCCACGAGCGT
>CAYMPQ010000100.1:0-3597 GCA_964392345.1 uncultured Actinomycetota bacterium | reverse complement strand
GTTTTGTTCTCTCAAATTTTTGTTTAGCCATTTTAATTTCCTTTCTTTTTTTTAACCCACAATATGGTAGCGGTGATTGGATTTGAACCAATGACCCCACGGGTATGAACCGTGTGCTCTAACCTCTGAGCTACACCGCCGTATTGCTTATATTTTTTACAAACATCCAACTAACCCGGCAATAACAATTATAATTACTTTTTAATATTTTTAAAGTAAGGATAAATTTTATATAAGAAGACATTTTGTGTCAAATAAACAAATTGCCTTGTCATTTAAATTTTGATCTGCAAATTTTTATTTTCTGGAGCCCGCGACCGGAATTGAACCGGTGACCTTTTCCTTACCGAGGAAATGCTCTACCATCTGAGCTACACGGGCAAATTTGCTCACATCACTATATTAATCTTTTAGGGAGCTTAATAAAATTAGATTTTATGGTGGAGGAGAGAGGATTTGAACCTCTGAAGGCATTCGCCGGCAGATTTACAGTCTGCTCCCTTTGACCAACTCGGGCACTCCTCCATACTGGAGCCGGCGGACCGACTTGAACGGACAACCTGCTGATTACAAATCAGCTGCTCTGCCAATTGAGCTACGCCGGCAAATCAATTTTGCCTAATCATTATCTTCGTCTGCCACTATTATGTCAAGATGTCAAAATATACTTTTAAAAAATCCCAATTTCCAATATAATTATAAAGTGTGATGGACTTTGGAAACTTTGGGAAAATACTAATATTTATTGGCTTAGGCATAATTATATTAGGTGGAGTTATGCTTCTTTTTTCTAAAGCTCCTTTTGCAGGAAAACTGCCAGGCGATATTTATATAAAAAAAGAAAATTTCAGTTTTTATTTTCCCCTTGGCTCAAGTGTGGCAATCAGTATAATTTTGACTATACTCTTAAATATAGTTATTAGAATTTTAATGAGAAAATAAAACAAAATTTAGGAGTGGTATCATGGATTTACATAAAGATATAAGGGAAAGCATTGCAGCAGGCAGTTTTTACCCGCAAGACCCAGACGTTCTTAAAAAACAAATAAACGAATTTCTGGATAATGCAGAATCACAAAATTTAAAAAATATAAAAGCACTTGTGTGCCCTCATGCCGGTTATATTTATTCCGGGCAGGTAGCAGCACACTCCTATAAACAAATAATTGGTAAAAAATTTGACTGTGTCATTATAATTGCGCCATCTCATGCAGAATATTTTGATTTTATTTCTATCTACAGCGGAAAAGCTTACAGGACCCCGCTTGGTCTTGTAGGTGTTGACTCAGAAAGAAGTAAAATCCTTGCCAGTCAAAATTCTAACATAAAATTATCTCCTTATGGCCATAGAGATGAACACAGTCTGGAAGTCCAGCTTCCATTTCTTCAATTAGCTCTGGGGGATTTTAAAATAATCCCAATAGTAATGGGACAGCAAAATAAAAAAAATATTGATGGGTTGGGTGATGCAATCGGAAACTTATTTAAGAATGATAACATACTAATCATTGCAAGTACTGATCTTTCGCATTATTATCCTTACGAGATAGCCGTTTCTTTAGATAAAAAAGTAGAGAAACTAATAAAAACTTTTGATATTGAAAATTTAGAAGATGGATTTGTTTCAAACAGGATTGAGATGTGTGGCGGCGGGCCGGTAACTTCAGCTATGATAGCTTCCAAAATTTTAGGAGCTGGCAGCGCTAAAGTTTTGTGCTGCCAAAATTCCGGAGACGTAACTGGTGATAGGAGTGCAGTTGTAGGATATTTGTCTGCGGTATTTTACAGTACTTCAATTTAAAGGCGGTAATAAGAAATGGAAGGCATGAATTTAAATACAGAGCAAAAAAGCATCCTCTTAAACATAGCAGAAGATACTATAGAAAGTGTTGTTACTGCCAGAAAAGTTCCTGATTTTGACATAAAAGACCTTGTGCTGAATCAAAAATGCGGAGCTTTCGTAACCCTGCATACAAACCATAACCTAAGAGGCTGCATAGGGAATATATCTGCAGAAACACCTCTGTGGAAAACCATAAAGAATATGTCTGTAGAATCAGCGCTAAACGATCCAAGATTTCCACCAGTTTCACCTTCTGAGCTTAAAAGTATAGATGTAGAAATTTCAGTGCTTTCTCCATTGAAAAAAATAACGGATATAAAAGAAATCAAAGTTGGGAAACACGGAATACTTATAAAAAAAGGTTTTCGCCATGGGCTCCTTCTCCCGCAGGTAGCGACTAATTATGGATGGGACAGAATCCAGTTCTTAGAACAAACTTGCTGCAAGGCTGGCTTGCATAAAGACTGCTTCAAAGAAAATGGGTGTGAAATTTATATCTTCTCAGCAACGGTATTCAGCAGAAAAGACTTATAAGCCTGCAAATTAAATAAACAAGTCCACTATATCTTGATTTAAACTGCTCACCGCTATAACAACCAATCCGGGCCGGTGCATTAGACTCATCTTATGCTCCCACCAAAAATAGACTCTAAGAGCTCCAGCCTTTCTTCAGCAGTAGAAATCCTCGGCTGGCTTAAATTCTCAAGCATTGTAGTTATTAAAATAGTACTTATGTGCCTGCCGTCATAAAATATATGTTTTGCTATTATTCCTTGCTTTTTCTCTAATTCATTAGCCTGGTTAAAAAACAAATTACCAAGCCCGTATGTTATAAATCCATTTTCCCTAAACTCAACACCCATAGGCTGATGTGACTGGCTTCCGCTTACTATATCTGCACCTGCGTCTATAATTCTCCTGAAATCTATAACTTGCTGGTTTGTTGGAAAATAATTGTAAGTTTCTACATACTGAAAAGTAAATATTACTATGTATCCTTTCTGCTTTAACTCTTTTATAATATTTTCAACTCTCTGGAAATCTTCTTCCATTTGAACCCCGTCCCACATATTTATACGCGCAGACCCCGGGGTGTCTTCTGTGGCCCAATTGTGAGCAGGACCAAAATAATTACATCCTAAAAATGCAATCTTATTTCCATTTACATCAAATAAGGCAGGCTTGTAAGAATCCTCAAGATTTCTTCCTCCTCCAAAATAAAGCCACCCTTCTTTATCATACATATCCAGCGTATACAGCATCCACTCACTACCAAAATCATTCATGTGATTGCCTGTAAGTTCAACTACATCAGTGCCAACATATCTTAAAAGTTCAATGTGCTCAGGCTTGCAGCAGAAAACACAGTCCCCGGTTTTTAAATATCTTTCACCGCTGCACCCTTCCACGAATGGTATTTCATTACTTATGTGCGTTATATCTGCACTGCGCAGTACATCTGCAATTTTTTCTGCTGGATAAATTGCACCATACTCATTCATCCTGCTGCCAATTGTCTTGCCTTGCGCTGGAGCAGTTACCCCGGTCATAATAACAGTTGTAAGTTTTTCCATATCTCTGTTTGTAGCTAAAGTATCTTTTAAATCACCTTTTAATTTTTCCACAAGACCAGAATCTGATCCAGCAATATTTATATTTAAAGTAAGCGGGTACTGTAAAATGTTAAAATCTTTATCAAAAACTGACATCCCGTCCAAATTTAAAATTTTTAATTCAGGCACAATTTTGTCAAA
>CAYMPQ010000099.1:0-3625 GCA_964392345.1 uncultured Actinomycetota bacterium | reverse complement strand
TATAGTCTCGCACCATACTATTATTAGTAATCCCGTCGAATATAGGATATGCCCAGGCCAGAGCAGATTCCTATTGAAAGACACTTGACATCTAAAGACATCAGTCTTCGAATTAAATCCTTGGAAAAAGATACGAAAGTATTGAAAAGATTATATTTCATAAAGTATCGATATGAGGGCCATAGTGTCGAAGAAGCAGCTCAATTAGTTTGTGTTTCACATAACACAGCATATATCTGGCAAAGAAGATGGAATGAATTTGGCTACGAGGGTTTAATTCCAAAATATGCCGGTGGCAAACCCTCAAAACTTTCAGATAAACAAAAAGAACAATTGGAAATGAAGCTTAAAGATCAGGGCAATTGGACTACAAATGAAGTCAGAAACTTAATTTTTGATGAATTTAAAGTTGAATATTCCTTAAAACAGGTCCGAATAATCTTGAAAAAATATGGGATGAAACATGCAAAACCATATCCCCATGATTTCAGAAAACCCGAAAACGCTGAAGAGATTTTAAAAAAACTTGGGTGAGATAGATAAAGATTCAATAATTGGTTTTTTTGATGAATTCTCTCCCCAAACAACAGCAAATACTCAAAGACTTTGGTCTTTTTCGAAGCCAACCATATCAAAAAACACAACCAGAATGAAGGCAAATACCTTCGGCTTTTATCCAATTAATGGCACTCCTGTAATTGATTTTAAAGAGCATTCAAAAAAAGAAGATGTTTGTGAATTTTTACGGAAAATTCGAGAGTCAAATCCTGGCAAACAAATTGTTCTTATTCTTGATAATTTTAGATCCCATCGGGCAAAACTCACCACTGAAACTGCAGATGAAATTGGATTGGATCTTGTTTTCCTGCCACCATATTCTCCTGATTTAAATCCTATAGAATTCATCTGGAAAAGTATCAAGAGGGTAATCTCAAGAGAATTCATTAAAGATCTTGCCCATATGAGATGTTTGATAGGACAAAAATTCTTAGAGTTTGCATCAAGTTTAGGCTATGCAAACCGATGGATAATGAAGTTTGTTAATGGGGACATATAATTATTATTAGAATGGTTCTTGACTATAATAAAATTTGAGGGGCCGCCTGCCCCTAGTCCTTCAGAGCTTCCTTCAACGCGGCCCGTGCGAGCAGCCGGGTGGAGTCAAGCACCGGAAGCGGACAGTCATCCGGGTCGACCAGGAGGGGGATCTCGGTGCAGCCGAGGACGACCGCATCGCAACCCCGGTCTTTCAGCTTTTGGATCACTGTGTTCAGATACACCCGTGAATCCTCACGGAAAATCCCGTTCACCAGCTCCTCAAAGATGATGGTGTTAAGCCTCTCCCGGTCCTCCTGATCCGGTATCTCAGAGGATATCCCAAACTCGCGGAGTATCCCCGGATACACCGGGCCGGTCATCAGGTACTTCGTTCCCGTGATCCCCAGTTTTTTATATCCGCGGCTTTTGGCCTCCTCGCCGACGGCCCGTGCAATATGGATCCAGGGAACCGGCGACTGTGATGCGACCAGGTCGAACGCGTCATGAATCGTGTTGTCGGGACAGATGAGGGTTCGGGCCCCTATTGATGCGAGTTTGCGGGCCGATGACAGCATAAGTTCGGCGACGGCCTCGCGGTTGCCGGAGCGGATATGCACCATATAGTCTCCCAAGGGGTGGGTGTGCATCGACACTTCGGGATGCATATATTCTCCCATCAAGGCCGGGGCCTCACCGCACAGCGTGCGGTAACACAGTGCTGCGCCTTCGGCACTGCAGGCAACGATTCCGACATGCTTTGGCATACTTTCTCCTATTTCGGTGTAATTATCTAATTTTTTCGCATTATCATGCACATTAACAACAAGGGAGAAATGAGGTTGGTAAAATTTGTTTCAATTTATTCACATAGTAATCGTGTATGATAATATATCAGGGTCAAAATTTCGGTTGATTTGCTTACTGATCATTTTTGCAATATATTCATTATACTCGCTGTCAATTTTAAAAAAGTCAAAATCGGGGCAACTGTGTTGAAAGATACAGAGATCAGGGATTATTATATTTTCATAATCTGATTCAAATATATCACCATCTTCGAACATTATCTCAATACTATTGATATCATAGTAATACCCCTCCTCGTGAAAATCCAGAAATACCATAATTTTACATATATTCGGTAATTTCTTGTAATTGTACATGATTTTCTCTAAATCAACATTAAAGTCAAAATTTCTTAATAAATCGATTATTTGCTTTTTTAAAAAATTTTTACAGTCAATTCTCCGAATACGTGTTTTGTCTATCAATGAGACCAAATTACTTGGAAATGGATCGGCAAATATATTTTCAATTATCAATAACTCCTCGGATTCGCTATACTCTATTTTTATATTAGTAATTTTTGTATTTTGGGCTTCTTTGAGTACGTATTTTAAAAACTCTCTACTTTCTGAATGACAGATTTGCACCGGTCTCTTAAAATCTATTATATGAAGATCATTTTGAACTAAAGTTTTGAATTCAACTAATGTTTTTTCAGACGCGAAATCCCGTTTATTTTGAGTGAAGAGAAATATTAGATCATCTTTTTCTACGTATTCATCTTTGAGGTAGTTGATAATTGAATACCATATCAACGCATCTTTAAATCCATCAACCTTTTTGCTATCAAACGGTTTCTCTTTTTCATAGGCTTTTTTGATTATCTTCTCAAAATATTCGTTAGGACATTCCGGGGTAGAATAAATTTTATTAATCTCTAAAAATTCATCTCCCTTTGCTTTAATTATTAAACTAAGTCTTTCCCGAAAAGTTTCTAATTGATTAATTGCATCGTAATTATTAAATTGCATAATTTCTTTTAAGTTATTAAGGGTAGCCAATGCACTATCAATATCAATTTTAATAAGATCGTATTTTTGCTTATATCTCTCACAAATAGTGGGTTGAGGGATAACTATTCTAATTTCTGTAGTTTTTACCTCTTGTAAGAAAAAATCCCGTAATATTATCATTTGTTTTAGAAAAAACGTGTTGAAAATATTGAAATTTTTTTTATCGTTCCATAAAAGATTGGTATCAATAAAAACAAACACGCGTTTTTGTTTTTCATTGATTTCCATAAGTAAAAACGTAACTCTATGAGAGATGATGCTTTCGATTCGTTTTAATACCGTTCTATTAACGCATTTTAATTTTTTAAAAGAGTACCGCCGACAATTAGAGTGTTTTGATAGAACATTAGTATTTTTTCGAGATTCCTATAACCTAAAAACTGGATGCGAGGGACCGGATTCGAACCGGCGAACTCCTACGAGAATAGGCCCTGAATCAATTACCTGATTATAGCAATAGGTTTCATAAATCTTAATATAGTTGAAGACAATGGAAATGTATGAAACCCCGGTATGACCCCTCGAAAATCCCCGCGCTTGATCCTCCGGAGAACACCGAAATTCTGAAAAAGTATGTCCGGCAGTGTGAGCTGCGGAGAGTGGCGCCGGCGACCATCCAAAACAAGATCGCCCGGCTTGCACCGTTCCTGAAATGGGCGGGAGTGAAGGCCGACGAGATCCCGGCGGAAGCGGTGGAGGACTACTTTTTAAGCCGGATGGGGAAACTC
>CAYMPQ010000098.1:0-3649 GCA_964392345.1 uncultured Actinomycetota bacterium | reverse complement strand
ATCCCTCATTTTCAATCTTCCATCTTAGTCTTCCTCCTTTTGCTATCTTTTCGTAATTACTACTGCTTACTAAAAAATTAGTTGCCCATAAAAATCTGGTATCTTCTCTCTCGCCTTTGCTACTTATCTTAGATTCATTGCACTGCAGGACATCAAATACCGGACCTCCATACCTTATGCAATTTACCCAGTTGTAGTTTTGAATGATGTTTTTATCTTTTATTTCTGCCCTATTTTCTGGACAAAGACTTTTAAGACAAAGATATTCCTCATATGTTGCAGGCATAGAGCCCTCTTTAAAAGTTATTATATATTTCCATTTGTATTTATCTATAATATTAAATACGGGATCAGCTATATAGAGACCGTCAAGCAGAAGGCATATTTTAAGCTGGGGAAATCTTTTTTTAAGTCTTTTTGCCATCCTGTAAAATGCCTTTAGCTCGCAGTCCTGCTTGGCTACCCCGTCGCTGTTTTGAATAAATTCTGTTTCTATAGAAAGTGAGAGGCCATTTTCTGCTACTATCTTGGCTTCAAGCACATTATGGTAGTAATAGAGGACTTTTCCATCCTTTTTTTTAGTAAGACAATGAGGGCAATGCCTTTCTTTGAATACAAGATGGCCGGTACCGTCTACAGCAATTGTTAGATATTTGTCAAGGAGCCTGAACTTGTCCAGGGCCCTCATCCTTATTAGTCTATTTACCATCTTCTGCCTTACTACATATAGCTCCTCGGGCTCAAGCCTTTCCAGAAAATACTCTACGGTATCATGGTGGGCGACATTTTCGCTGTAGCCCGGGCAAAGCTTATTAAGATTTTCCAAAAAGTCTTCTGTGGCCAGCTTATACTTTATTTTTCTTTTTGATCCCAGCCGAAGAAGAAATAAAAAGATACCCAGCCAGAGAAGATGGCCGGGCTCATATACTATTTTATTTTTATTTCTGGGATCATCTACCGATTGGAGCCATCGGCTAAGCTTGGGGAAAAAATGGCTGACTGTCTTAAAAAAGATATCACCTGTCATTTGCGCCCTTTCTTTAATCTTTTTTCTCTTACATGCCTTCTGATTATTTCCTTGTTGGTTTTTGAGATCTCTGCTACTGTCTCTTTTAGCTTTTTGTAATTATCATTCCATCCCCTTACTGTATCTTCTAAGTCGACAGGTATATATACAGCCTTTGTCACCCCCTTTACTTTATACATAAGATAGTAGCTTTCATGCTTTTCATCTTTTAGGTAGCATTTGCAGTTACGATTTCCGCATCTTCTTTTTACCTTTGCCATGCTTCCATCGACAAAGGGGCCGATACTGGCCAGTTGTTTTGTTAGCCCGTCCCTTTTTCTTTTAAGCCAGGCTATGTTTATCTTCATTTTATACTTATTCATATGAATAATATATCTATTATTCATATATTTGTCAAATTTTAAAGGTGAGAAGAAATATTTTTTTTGATTTATCTGTCCCTGTGTTAAAATCCCCATTTTATTAGAGAAATGAGGGTTTTAAAGGTGAGAGAAATAGTTGTTCTTCAGAGCTGTACGATATACAGCTCTGAAGAACAACAAAATAAAAAAAATAATATTGACATTAAAAATATAAGTGCTAAACTAATGATAATTGGGTGACCCAGTGATATAGTGATAAAGTCACACTCATTATATTGTCATTGAAATAAAATGTGAAAAAATATTTTAAAAATATTTCTATAGTTAAGAACAATGGAGAAAGTAATAAAAAATGGAAGAATTGGAAATTAAACCTATTAATAAACTAGCATTAATAGATCAAATAATAGAAGTAATATCAAATTTAATGTTAGAAGATAAATTAAAACCAGGTGATGCTCTTCCAAGCGAAAGAAGATTATCGGAAATGCTTGAGGTTAGCAGAAATTCTGTTAGGCAAGCAATAAAAGCTTTAGGTGTTCTTGGTGTGTTGGAGACTAAAGCAGGTTCATCTACTTATTTAAATAAATCTATTTCAAAGCTTTTTACCAACCCTTTCAAATTTGTGTCAATTTTACATAATATAAAAGCAATTGAATTATTTGAAACCAGAAGAATGATAGAAGTAGAATTAGTTAGGCTAGCTACTAAAAAAGCGACAAAAAATGATATTGAAAAAATGAGTTCTATTCTTGAAAGGAGTAAAGGTTTTATAGATAAACCAGAAGAATTTCAATATTTAGAAAAGGATTTTCATGATGCCATTTTTGAAGCTTCTAAAAATAGGTTATTAACCGCAATGATGAATTCTATTAATAGTCTGTTATTTGAAAGAAAGAAAAAAACTTTTTTAGCCGTTGCTGATGTTGGAAAAGCATTAGAGCAACATATTAAAATATTTAATGCTATTAAAAATAAAGATTTGAGCAAAGCTGAAGAAGCGATGCTTAAACACTTGGATTTGTTTCTACAAGATCAGCAAAAAGTTGAGCATGTGACTTCAAAGAAGGTTATTAGATAGAAGAAATAGGAGAAATATTAGATTAAGCATTAATTGATAATTAAGGTAAGGAAAATAGAAGGTTTTTAAAATGGTTAATTCAATTGAAAATAAAGAAAATATAAGTATTAGTGTAAACCTTAAGAAAAGATTTAATGTTGTATTAGAGATATTTAAGAAAATAGCTATGCCTTTACTGGTGATGGCCTTTTCTCTTTTCGTATTTTCAATTAAACCAAGGTTTTTAAGTCCCCAGAATTTAGCAAATATTTCTCACCAAATAGTCCCCATGGGTTTGATTGCCCTTGGTCAGACATTTGTCTTAATATCTGGCGGTATAGATATTTCTACAGGTAGTGTAATCGCTTTATCTGCGGTTACGAGTGGAGTTGTATTTGGTCTAACTAATAATATTTGGTTAGCTATTTTAGCGGCAATTTCAATTGGTTTATGCATTGGTTTATTGAATTCCTTACTTATAGCTAAGTTAGAATTACCTGCTATGATTGTTACCCTGTCTACTATGTCTATTTCAATGGGTCTAGTTTTAATTGTAATGGGTGCAATGAAACGTGTCTTTTTTATTTCTCATCCATTTCTTAGCTTTTTTGGAGGAAAAAGGATTTTAGGTATTCCCTACTCATTTATTCTATTAATTTTTATTTTTACTATTGGCTATCTTCTTTATAACCGTACCAGGCTGGGAATATACACAAAAGCTTTAGGTAGTAATGAAGTTAGTGCAAAGTTGGCAGGAATTAGTATTTCTCGATATAGAATAATAATATATATGTTTTCGAGTTTCCTTGCTGGAATGGGGGGTGTAGTTATAACTTGCAGAATGTCAATTGTTCAACCAATTATTGGTGGATCACTTACAATACTTCTTGAATCAATTGCAGCAGTAATAATTGGAGGAACAAGCTTATTAGGTGGTATAGGGACAATACAGGGTACTTTTGTTGGTGTCATCCTGATGGGTCTTATCGGTAACTCACTGAATGTATTAAATGTAAATCCTAATTTACAAGATATATTTAGGGGAGCAGTGCTTATATTGATTTTATTCTTTGATAGGATTGTCCATGGATTCAAGCAATAGGAGGTGATGTGTGACAAAAATGTATTCGTGACAAAAATGTATTCAATAGGATAGGAGGTGAAAATGAAAGAAAAATGAGATTTGTTTAGTTATATTTG
>CAYMPQ010000097.1:0-3689 GCA_964392345.1 uncultured Actinomycetota bacterium | reverse complement strand
AAAAATATTTCACAGAGATATAGATGAGTAAAAAAAGCAACAGATAATAATATAATGCTTTATTATTTATAATAAATTTGTTAAAATTACGATTTTGAATGTGTAACAATTACTAAAATTGGAGGTAAAAGATGTCAATAAAAGTAGGAATTAACGGATTTGGAAGGATAGGGAGGCAGTTTTTCAGGGCAGCATTAAAATATGATAAAAATGCTGACATAGACATCGTAGGCATTAATGATCTGACAGACACAAAAACTCTTTCTCATCTTTTAAAATATGATTCAATATACAGAGTGCTGGAGGAAGATGTAAGGGCCGAAAAAGATGCTGTGATAGTTAATGGGAAAAAGATAAAGGTAACATCAATTAAAGATCCTGCAGAGCTTCCATGGAAGGATTTAGGAGTAGATGTAGTTTTAGAAGCAACCGGTATATTTAGAAGCAGAGAAGGGGCAAAAAAACATTTGGATGCCGGAGCTAAGAAAGTTATAGTTTCTGCCCCAATGAAAGGTGGCGGCGCAGACATCACAATTGTTTTAGGCGTTAATGATGACAAGTATATAAAGGAAGAGCATAACATAATATCAAATGCTTCATGCACCACTAATGCACTTGCTCCTGTATGCAAGGTTTTAAATGATAACTTTGGAATTAAAAGTGGTTTTATGACTACAATACACTCTTATACTAACGACCAAAGGATCCTGGATTTTCCACATTCTGACCTGAGAAGAGCCAGAGCTGCGGCACTTTCAATTATCCCAACCTCAACAGGTGCTGCAAGCGCAATAGGCCTAGTTATACCTGAGATTGACGGCAGGCTAAATGGAATGGCTTTGAGAGTTCCCATGCCGGTAGGCTCTATTGTTGATTTAGTGGTAGATCTGGAAAAAGATGCTGCAGTAGAGGAAGTAAACAATGCATTTAAAGAGGCATCACTGGAAGAAAGATACAAAGGAATACTCCAATACTGTGAGGACCCGATAGTATCAGCTGACATAGTGGGTAATGCTTATTCTTCTATTTTTGATTCATTGTGTACAATGAAAATGGGAAAGATGATCAAGGTATTGGCATGGTATGATAATGAATGGGGATATTCCACCCGAGTTTATGATTTGATTAAATTCATTATGGAATAATTATTAAACACTAATATTAAAAAATAAATAACCGGGGTAAGTTTGCCTCGGTTATTTAATAATTTTAATTGGGGTGAGTAAAATGTTTGAGAAAAAAACAATTGAAGACATAGATGTAAAAAGAAAAAGAGTATTGGTAAGAGTAGACTACAATGTTCCATTAGATAGTGAAGGAAATATTACTGATAATACACGAATCAAGTTATCACTTCCTACTATAAAATCCTTAATTGACAATGAAGCTAAAATTATTTTAATGTCGCATCTTGGAAGGCCAAAGGGCGAGGTTGATGATAGGTTTAGACTCGATCCTGCCGCTAAAGAACTTGGTAAGTTGTTAGGCATGGAAGTAAAGAAGTTTGATGACATATTTTCACCATACATAAAAGAATATGTTGAAAATACAATGAATTATGGAGACATAGTCATGCTTGAAAATTTAAGATTTGACATTGGTGAAAAGTCAAATGACAGGGAATTTGCCAAATCGCTGGCTTCGCTTGCGGAAGTATTCGTAAACGATGCCTTTGGAGCAGCACATAGGGCGCATGCGTCAGTAGTGGGTGTTACTGAATTTCTCCCAGCAGTGGCAGGTTTTTTGATGAAAAAAGAAGTTGAAACACTAACATCCCTGTTGGAGTCTCCGAAAAGACCATTTCTAACTGTTTTAGGCGGAAGCAAAGTCTCTGGCAAGATCATGGTAATTAAAAACTTGCTTGACAAAGTTGACAGCCTGATATTGGGCGGTGGGATGAGTTACACTTTTTTAAAAGCCAGAGGTTACGAGATAGGCAAATCTATTTGTGAAGATGAGCAAATTGGCTATACGAAAGAAGTGCTTGAACTGGCGAAAAAAAATAATGTTTATTTCATGCTGCCGGTAGACGTTGTTGTCGGCAAAGAATATGACAGGGATACTGATAGAAAAGTGGTATCCGTACAATCAATTCCCATGGGTTGGATGGGCCTGGATATCGGTGAAAAAAGTATAGAACTGTTCAAAAATGAAATTTCTAAAGCAGGGACCATATTCTGGAATGGGCCTGTTGGGGTTTTTGAATGGGAAAATTTTGAAAATGGGACAAAAAGGATAGCCGGGGCTATTGCAGAAAGCTCCGCTGTAACTGTAGCAGGCGGAGGGGATACGCTGGCAGCATTAAAAAAATATAATCTGTCATCCAGGTTCTCTCATGTTTCAAGCGGAGGCGGAGCTTCCATGGAACTTCTTGAGGGAAAGGAACTTCCGGGTATTGCTTCACTGTTAGATAAATAGTCTTAAAATATATTTTAAGAACAAAAGCGGGAATCCTCGGTTTTTCAAATCCGGGATGAGAGCGTTAAGATAGAGGACTATCTGCATAGTAAATAATTAAGGTATTGATTGATAAGTAATAGATTTTTTAATATACTATATGTATGAGTGATTTAATACATGATAGAACTACGGTTTATAATACCAGATACCATATTGTTTGGTCAGTTAAGTATAGAAAAGATGTGTTGACTGGTAAAGTTGAAAAAAGCTTAAAACAAATATTAATAGATA
Source organism: uncultured Actinomycetota bacterium (assembly GCA_964392345.1). Lineage (GTDB taxonomy): Bacteria > Actinomycetota > Humimicrobiia > Humimicrobiales > Humimicrobiaceae > JAUVXY01. The sequence goes on along the minus strand of CAYMPQ010000097.1, from coordinate 998 downwards.
TAGCTAATGAAAAAGAATTTATTATTAAAGAGATGGAAATAATGTCTGATCATGTGCATTTGTTTGTATCAGCAAAACCAAAGTATTCGCCAGGTTATATATACAAGATGCTTAAAGGAATAAGTGGCAGAAGGCTTTTTATAAAATACCCGGATTTAAAGAAGAAATTATATAAAGGTCATTTATGGAATTCTTCAACGTACATTGAGACAGTAGGTCATATATCAGAAGAAGCAATAGAAAAATATATACTGGATCAAAAAAAGAAATGAAAAGAAAGACAACAATAGAAATTGGATATAAGTTCAGAATATATCCAACAGAAAAGCAAAAAGCTTTTTTTGAAAAGCATTTTGGATGTGTGCGGTTTATATATAATTATTTGCTTAATTTAAGAATGGAAGCCTACAGGAAAGATAAAACTAATATATCAGGATATGAAGCGAAAAAATATATAGCAAAATTAAAGAAGCAAGAAGAATACAAGTGGCTTTCAGAGGTTAATTCACAAAGCCTTCAGGAAGCTGCAATCGATCTTTCCAAAGCTTATAAAAGGTTTTTTAAAAAACTTGCAGCCTACCCGGGTTTTAAGAAGAAAACCAGTGGACAAAAATTTAAAATACCTCAACATTTTTACTTAACAGAAAAAGGATATCTAAAAGTTCCAAAGCTTAAGTCAGGTATAAAAGTAAATGTGCATAGAAAGATAGAAGGGGCAATCAATCATATAACTATATCAAAAACTCCTGCCGGGAAATATTTTGCAAGTTTTAATTGTAGGGTAGCTAAAAATAGAGTTTTTAAGAAAAAGGATAGTAAAACAGATAAAATAGGTATAGATCTTGGCATTAGGTCATTTATAGTTACAGATAAGGGAGAAAAAATTAAAGCCCCTGCCTTTTTAAGACTGCTGGAAAGAAGGCTTAAAACCTCACAAAGATCGTTATCAAGAAAAGAGAAGTTTTCTTCTAATTTTTATAAGCAAAGAAAAAAAATAG
>CAYMPQ010000096.1:0-3726 GCA_964392345.1 uncultured Actinomycetota bacterium | reverse complement strand
CAGTAAATGGAAGGCATAAATAAAAGAACCGAAGATCATGTCTAATCTAAAAACCCACATATTCTTCTGCATTAAACTGGAGAGAATCTAAAAAATAAACCTGCATTTCAGGTGTTTATGCCGCATTTTCAACAGCCTGTTCTAATTTATTAATTGTATTTATCTCTTTTTTTAGAAAAAGTGCAGTTATCATAATTGTCATAAAATCTGCAATGGGGAAAGCTATCCAGATACCAGCAGCATCCATAAAGATAGGAAGGATAAGGATCAGAGGTATTAAAAAAATAGCTTGCTTGGACATTGAAAGGAATATTGACGGAATAGCTTTTCCAATGGACTGGAAAAAAGTAGCTCCAATTACCTGAAACCCAATGATGGGGAAAAAGAGCAATACCATTCTTAAGGGGAACACTCCGTTTTTAATTAACTCAGTATCTTTGCTGAAAATAGCAAGAATGGAGTCAGGAAATACCATAATCAAAATGAAGAAAACTGCACCAACTATGGTAGCAATAGTAATTGATATCTTTAATACTTCTTTTACCCTATTATTGTTTCTGGCACCGTAATTAAAGCCAATAATTGGTTGTACGCCTGCTCCTACTCCGAAGAAAGGCATAGATATAAACATTACTATTCTATTTACGACGCTGTAAATTGCAATTCCTAGATCCCCACTGTAAAAATTCAACAAATTATTAATAATAATAATCAAAAAGCTTGAGCTTACCATTCTTATAAATGACGGCAACCCAAGGTTAAACATTTCTTTTAAAACCGAAAAATCTGGTTTTAGATGATGCATTCTTATAGACAGAACACTTTTTCCCCTGAGGTAATACACCAAAACAAATATAAATCCAGCGAATTGGGAAATAACCGTAGCAATAGCTGCACCCCTTATGCCAAGCTTGAACACAAAAATAAATATGGGGTCAAGTATAATATTAGAGCCTGTAGCCAGGATCATTATAAACATGGAAGTCTTGGCTGCACCTTCTGCCCTTATTATACTATTTGATGAAACAAGAAAAGGGAATATCATAAACCCAAATGCAATCACAAAAAGGTAGTCCCTGGCAAAAGGAAGGATATTTTCTGTTGCTCCAAACAACCTTAAAATAGGGTCAATAAAACTAAAAGTAACTGCAGTAGCAATTACGCCCAATAGAATTACAGCCAAAAATGAATTTCCGGCAGCTTTTCCTGCCCTTTCATAATCTTTTTTCCCCAGGCTCCTGGAGATTACGGAAGCTGACCCCAGTCCTATAAGCTGTGCTATAGCCATTATTATCATATGGATGGGGAAAACAATTCCTACTCCAGCAATAGCCAGGGTGCCAACTCCGCGTCCAATAAAAATTGTATCTACTATGCTGTAGAGACTATTTGAAAGCATGCCTATAGTGGCAGGAATAGCAAGTTTAGCCAGCAGGGGACCGATTCTTTTTTCTTTAAGGTCTGCTATGTTTTTATTATTATCCATAAACTAACTCACAATTTCTTTGCAATATTTTCCAAAGTACTTATAGCATCTAAAAATTTTGTTTTTTCTTCATCGCTAAGGGTGTCTATTTTTGCCAGAACTGTATCATTTATCAAGTGGGTCAGCTCCCGCATAAATTTTTCACCTTTTTCGGTCAGGTTCACCATGATTTTCCGCCTGTCATCTTTATCAGGTTCCCTTATGACAAATCCTTTTTCAATCAGGTTATCAATTACTGTTGTAAGGCTTCCAAGTTTAAGGTCAACATGCTTACACAAGCCGCCCATGCTTTTACTGCCCTTGGTGTAAATATTTAAAAGAGAAACGAACTCTGACCTGTTTATGTGATGCTTCCTTAGTTCAGAAACCAGGTCTTCTGTAAATTTGTTCTTTATGTTGTACAGAACATCAAAAATTTTATGCAACAAATCAAAGCCTTTTTTATCAAGCATCTTTTATTCCTTTTACTTTAGATTTCAAATATTTAGAATTCTAAATATTATTACCTATATTGTCAAGAATTATTTTTTTGTTTTTATAGTTCTTGCTATAATATATAAACATGTATATATAGTTAAAACAGGCAGTAAAAAAGTAGCCAGAATAGTCAGCTTGATTTTAAAAAAGTTAATATTTTGTATTATATTAACAGGTGGCATTGGGCTTTAGCTAAGATACAATAAAGTTTATTTTTTGCTGAAAAGAAATAAAAAAATGAGTTATGAGTAAAATAGTAATTCTTAAGCTTTAAATTTAAATATGTGCTAATAAGATTAGTTTTTGATAAAATATAAAATTATAGCATTAAGTCATAATTATTTTAGGAGGTGGATGGCATTGAAAAAGATTTTAGCTTTTATGCTGGTGTCTTTTTTACTTCTGTTTTTGTTTGCAACCCCACTTTTCGCTTTTACTTCAAAAAGTGGAGAAGGAGTCAGTATCACTAAAAGTATAAAAGATGATGTGTATAGTTTTGGAGGCACTATTAATGTAGAAAGTGATATTGATGGTGATTTTGTTTCTGCTGGTGGAAGAATACAGATTAATGGTAACATCACTCAGGACTTAATTGCAGCAGCAGGAGATCTGGCTGTAAATGGTGATGTGGGAGATGATGCTAGAATAGCAGGTGGAACTATTACAATAAACGGTACTGTTGCAGATGATTTAATTGTTACAGGTGGTCAGATAACTATAGGCCAGAACGCTAAAATTGGTGGTGACTTACTTGTAAGTGGAGGAACAATAGATATAGGCGGAGAAGTTGCTGGAGATGTGCGTGGAAGTGGAGGAACGATAAATATTTCTGGGAAAGTTGATGGAGGAGCATATATAGACAGTGTGGGAAGTCTTAGTATTGCTGATGGTGCAGAGATAGCAGGAGATCTTGTTTACACATCTTCTAATAAAGCTGATATTTCAGAAGGTGCTGTAATAGGTGGGGAAATTAAACCCACTATTGCTGAGAAAGCTGCGGAAATAAAAGTACCCAGGAAGGCAGGTATGGCTATATTTACTACTACTTATATTGGAAGCAAGATAGTCTCATTTTTAAGTCTGTTTGTATTGGGAATAATACTAATACTGGCTATTCCTGGATTGTTTAATAAGTTTAACCAGAGGATGCAGACTACACTGGGCAAGTGTGTTGGTGCCGGGGCTATAATGTTATTTGGAGTGCCTATTGGAGTAGTAATTTTATTCTTAATTGCTGTACTTCTGTTCGTTACTATAGTAGGAGCTGGTCTTGGAGTGCTTACTCTTTCTTCCAATTTTATTCTGATAATACTGTACTTTGTTTTAATTTATGTTAGTAGTGTATTTTTATCTTTCTTTATCGGTGATAAAATACTATCTTTTTCACGTTTAGATTTAAGTAAGTATGGTTGGAAGGTTTTAGCATATCTTATTGGTCTTGTAGTAGTTATGGCTGCATACAGCATCCCATTTGTTGGATGGATTATTAGAATTGCTGGTATATTATTTGGATCTGGTGGACTTATGCTGGTAATCAAAGATTGGCTTGCAGGATTTAAAAAAGCGTAGATTTACCGACACATAATTTGTTGATATATACATTATCTAAAGATAGTCCTGTCTTATCTTGACGGGGCTATCTTTTATGTCTTTCTACTGTATAGTGCAATATCCATATTAGCATTACCTTTATTTTTTAATGGAAAAGGTTATTAACAAGATAATGTTAATTTATTTCATATTATTGTAAAATTTAAATGAAA
>CAYMPQ010000095.1:1255-3787 GCA_964392345.1 uncultured Actinomycetota bacterium | reverse complement strand
ACCCTGCAGAATTGTTTCTTGTCAAACAGATTGGCTTTTGTTATCTCTTTTGTTCTTTTAATGAGTGCTACAATAGCGGCAATTGTTCCTGTGTTTCTTTTTCCCGCGATGAGAAGAATAGACCTGTTCTTGAAGTATGGGTGCTGTATTTTTTCGATTACTCCTACTGAGTCTTCACTGTATTCTTTTCCCGATATTTCTGATTTTAGTGACCAGTGGCCTCCGGACGGCCTGAACTTGATTGGCAGTTTCTGGTTTAGTTCGTAACAAATATTGTTTGTAATTGGTCCTCCGATTACAATGAGGTTTGAGTCCTCTTCTTCAAGTGGCTTAATCATTGTATCCAGATAAACCAGTGGCAGGTTTATTTTCTCGCAGATTGTCCCGAAAAAAGCCGCTAATTCAACTGCAAAGTGGTTGTCTCTTGCTCTTGCTTTGAACTTGCCGTGCGGTTCGGGAGAACCAACGACTATCTTTGCGTTCATTACAGAGTTATTTATAATCGGCTTAAAGAAATCGGCAATCTCTTTGTCCATAATTCTTTTCTTTCCGCTTCTTATTTTGTTCTCTGTTTTTCCTCTTGCGTCCTTTGCCAGGAACGAGAAGCAGAGGTCTGGTGCCTCATAATATTTTGCGAGCGCTCCTTTTATTTCTTCACTCCGTGAAACCTTTATGATTCCGAGGTTAGACAATTGTTTTATGTGGTAGTATATTTTTTGTTCATGCATCCCGAGCGTCTTTGCTATTTCTGCAGGATACTGTGGTTTAGCAGAAAGCAGTTTAACTATAGTCCAGCCTGTCTCGTTTACAAGCGGCTTGAGTTTCTTCGGGTCGTCAATGATTTTTGTGTCTATCTCAACTGTCCCTTTTTCGTCCTCTATTACGATTTTTGCTTTCACCAACTAACCACCAAAACCTTTTTCATAACGGTATAAACTATATTATAATAAAATATAGCAAATATTTAAATACTTTTCCTTTGTTTTCGCAGACCTTTACCACTTTTTATTGAACGGTCTTTATATTCGTCGCATACAGCTACTATATAATGTGCGGAATCGCGGCTTACAAAGGAACTAAAGATCCCTCTTCTCTTCTTGTTGCTTCACTGAAGCGCCTTGAGTACAGGGGTTATGACAGCTGGGGCATAGCAGTAAAGAACAAAGAAATCCTTGTCTCAAAGAAAGTCGGCAAGATAAGCGAGATAAAGGAAGGTGATCTTTCAAGCCACAAAGATGCTCAACTGAACATAGGAATTGCTCATACCCGCTGGGCAACCAACGGCAGGGTCACTGAAACAAATGCCCATCCTCATCTTTCAAACAACGGTTTTATTGCGGTTGTACACAATGGCATAATCGAGAATTATTCTGACCTGAAAAAGGATCTTGAGAGAGAGGGTTTCTCTTTAAAGTCCGAATGTGATTCTGAGATAATTCCCAACCTCATCGAGTTCCAGATGTCCAAGAACCTTGACTTCATTACCGCGTGCGTTAATACATTCCGTCTGCTTGAGGGTAGTTATGCTGTTGTTGTCATGCAAAAAGATTTTGACGGTTTGATTGCCGTCCGCAACGGAAGTCCGCTTGTTTTGGGTGTCGGGGAGAATGAGTTTTTTGCGGCTTCGGATATTCCCGCTTTCCTTGAGCATACAAGAAAAGCAATTTACCTTTCAGATAACGAGATAGCAGTTATTGGCGATGACTTAAAAGTGTTCAGCCTTGATTCTTGCAGGGCAATAAAAAAAGAAATCAGCGAAATTGATTGGAGCTTAGAGCAGGCAGAGAAAGGCAATTATCCTCACTTCATGCTGAAGGAAATAAACGAACAGGCTTACACAATAAAGAAAGCGGTTGAACAGGACAAAAATCTGGTTGAAGAAATTTCTAAGATGATTAAACATGCAAAAGGAGTTTTCTTTTTGGGGTGCGGGACCTCTTTCCATGCGTGTGTCTCGGCTTCTTATGTTTTTAGTCATGTAGCGGGAATGCATGTTAACACTGTCCTTGCTTCGGAGTTTGCTAATTACAGGGATTTCATTAACAGGGACACGCTTGTTTTTGCTGTCAGCCAGAGCGGGGAAACCGCAGACCTCCTTGACGCGGTAAAGGCATCACAGGAGAAGGGAGCAAAAGTTGTTTCTGTTGTAAATGTAATGGGCTCTACCCTGACAAGGGTGGCTGACAAAAACATAATGATGAATTCGGGTCCTGAAACATGTGTCCTGTCAACAAAAACATATACCGCACAACTTGCAATACTTAATCTCCTGGCTTACACTGTTGCAGGAAGATACAATCAGGGAAAACAAACACTAGAGAAAGCCGCTTCTGCAACGGAAAATATAATCTCTTCAACCGAACCCCTTGCAAAGGAGCTTGCAAAGAAAATGAAAAACAAAAAAAGCTTGTTTCTGATTGGCAGGGACCTGGCTTTCCCAAGTGCCCTTGAAGGAGCACTGAAAATCAAGGAAGTTTCCTATATCCATGCAGAGGGCTTTGCAGGAGGAGAACTAAAACACGGGACTATTGC
>CAYMPQ010000095.1:0-1155 GCA_964392345.1 uncultured Actinomycetota bacterium | reverse complement strand
GGAGTGGCACACTTAACAAAATCAATGGCTTGTCAGGCAGGAATAGTTATCAGTGCTTCCCATAATCCTGCTGAACATAACGGCATAAAAATCTTTGATAACGAAGGCTACAAGTTAAGCGACAAAGCAGAACTGGAAATAGAGTCCCACATGAATGACGACAATTTCAATCACCGTTCTTTTTACGGCAACAACATCGGTAAGGCGTACCGAATAGAAGATGCTCAAGGGCGGTATATTGAGTTTGCCAAGACCTTTGTAAAGAATCGTTCGCTCAATGGCTTAAAGATTGTTGTTGATTGTGCCAATGGTGCGGCTTACTCTGTTGCACCGCAGATACTTTCAGAGCTAGGTGCAGAAGTTATTCCAATTAACAATACCCCCGACGGATTCAACATTAATCTTGAATGCGGAGCCACTCATACGAAAGGACTGCAGAAAATAGTTGTCGCTGAAAAAGCAGATATTGGTCTTGCTCTTGACGGTGACGCCGACCGTTTAATCGTCTGCGACGAGAAAGGAGAAATCATTAACGGCGATTCTCTGCTCGCTCTTTTCTCCAAAGAGTTTTCTGAGAAAGGAAGTCTAAAGAAAAACACTCTGGTTGCAACAGTAATGAGCAATCTTGCGCTTGACGAAGCAATGAAAAAGATTAACGTGAATGTAGTGAAAACAAAAGTTGGCGACCGTTACGTTATTGAGGAAATGAAGGACAATGGTTATTCCCTCGGCGGGGAACAGTCAGGGCACATAATATTTGGCAGTTACTCGACTACAGGCGACGGCATCTTGTCATCCCTGCAGATACTCAAGATCTTAAACAAGAGTGGCATGAAACTAAGCGAACTTGGCAGAATAGTTCAGCCTTATCCCCAATTACTCATAAACATTAACGTTAAAGAGAAGAAAGACCTACAAGAAATAGTGTCATTGCAGGAGAAAACCCTTGCTTATGAAAAAGAGTTAGGCAACACAGGAAGAATACTCCTGCGTTACTCAGGCACAGAAAACATTGCGCGTGTAATGGTAGAAGCAAAAGATAAAGAAAAGGTAAAAGAGATTGCGGAGGATCTTGCAGATGAAATTAGAAAAGAAATCGGTGTATGAGTTAATCCCGCTTGCACAGGAACTTTTTGACGAGCTCTCAGAAAAAAT
>CAYMPQ010000094.1:0-3954 GCA_964392345.1 uncultured Actinomycetota bacterium | reverse complement strand
CTCTTCCTGCGAGAGATTCACTTACATTTTTCATTAGGGGAAACTGTTGGGAACCGGTAATTATAAATCTCCCATTTTCTCTCTCCCTGTCTACTACTGCTTTAATATAAGGAAGAAGTTGAGGAGCATTTTGAATTTCATCTATAATCAGCGGAGCCTTAAATCTGGCTAAAAATTCACGAGGATCATTTATAGCTAACAACCTTATATCAAGTTCGTCTAAGGAAATATAATTAAAAGTATCACTGAGCAGGTGTTTTAGCAGGGTAGTCTTTCCGGATTGTCTGGCTCCGGTCAATATTACCACTGGAAAAGCTTTTAAAGTATTAATTATAGTTTTTTCTATAAGTCTTTTTATATACACAATAGGTTAATTTAAATTTTTTCCCAAAATAAAGAAATATTTATATAATAAAGTAACATTTTCAATTTGTTTTATGTAATTTTAAACTATTACTTTAAAATAGTCAATATATATATATTTAATTACTAGTTGCTATTTTTCTTTTCAAACAAAAGGACTTAAATTATTTTCTTAAAATATACCTATTTCATGGGGATAATCCATGTTGTTAGAAATTACTGGTTTTAAGTGTCTGAACTGCAATAACTATTAAGATTAAGTCTTTACTGCAAAAAGATAGATATCTGGTTATTTAAAAAATTATACTTACCAATGTTATCTATATCAACAAAGAGCTAAATAAATTTGATAAATTAAAAAACTATCAAGATCTTCTGGTTTATGTAAAAGAGCATTCAAAAAAAAGTGTGAAAAATTATATTTTCATTGACGAAATACAAGATATTGACGGATTTGAAAAAGCTCTAAGAAGCTTAAAATCAAGCGAAAAATATGATATCTACTGCACAGGTAGCAATTCAAATTTACTTTCTGGCGAACTGGCTACTTATCTAAGCGGCCGTTATATAGAAATTCAAGTTTTTGGTTTGTCTTATCGTGAATTTTTAATTTTTCACAAACTTGAAAATAAACAAGAATCCCTTTTGAAATATATTAAATATGGCGGCTTACCCTATTTAATGCATTTGGAATTAGATGATTTGATTGTTTATGATTATTTGAAAAATGTATATAACACTATTTTATATAAAGAGGTTGTTAGTAGATACAAAATTCGCAATCCTGCTTTTTTGGAAAATTTAGTTGAATATTTGGCTGAAAATACAGGAAGTATAGTTTCCGCGAAAAAAATAAGTGATTTTTTAAAATCACAAAAAATAAACATTTCCCCTAATATTGTTTTAAATTACTTATCTTTTCTGTCTAACGCTTTTTTTATTTTTAAAACGGTTAGGTCTGACATACAAGGTAAAAAAATTTTTGAAATAAACGATAAGTACTATTTTGAAGATATTGGCTTGCGGCATTCTGTTATTGGTTATAAGCAGGTTGATATCAATAAAGTATTAGAAAATCTTGTTTTTTTGCATCTGCGAGTATTGGGGTATAAAGTATTTGTAGGACAGTTGGGAAACAAAAAGATTGATTTTGTTTGCGAAAAGCAAGGAGAAAAAATTTATATTCAAGTGGCTTATCTTATTACCGAACAAAACAAAGAAAGAGAGTTTGGTAATTTGTTGTCAATTAAAGACAATTATCCAAAATTTGTAATTTCTATGGATGAATTTATTAGCAATAATAAATATAAAGGGATCAAACATATGCATATTAGAGATTTTCTAAGTTCAGATTTGTAAAGTTATTTATAATAATGATCAGATTGTGTTTTCGTAAATAAAGGTTACCTACCAGTTTAAATACGGAAAGGAAGCAAAAGAGTTTAGCTCCCTTGAATGGATGGCAGCTCTTGTCTCCCATATACAAATGTAAAGCGTTATCAACATCGACCAGCCCGGGGAGCCAATTACTATCACTCAAACTATCTTCAGAGGTAAATAAATCATTTTTATAAGTACTCGGGTCTGAGTTTCTGCCAGCGTTTTTCTCCGCTCGACCGCTGGTAGAAATTCCACAGTCTGCGGCTTCAATCCCCTTATAATAAACAAATTTTAGATAAAATAAAAAACCTGATTTTATATTATAAGTAAGAAAATAATCTGGTAAAATATAACTAGTTTAATTTTGATTCTGATAATTTTCTTGATAAAAGATCCAGGCTGTATAAAATAGAAAGCTGATCTTTATTTTTTATGGTGACAAAATGATTTTTAAAGAGCTAATAAATACTGTAAATTACAATCATGTGTGGGCTGCGCTTGATAAGGAATACAATCATGAAGATGGCGCTTACGAAGCTTATAAAAACGTGCTTGAAGAATTAAAGACACTCAAACCCGCACCCTGCGAACCACAGATTACCCTTATTGTGGTAAAAATAGAGGATTGCATTGAACCAGGTACATCTATTTCTGATGTGTTCGGTATAATAAAGGGCGATAAAAACCATTATGCACTTGAGATGACTTCCTGGGATGAATGGCTAAATTTTAATGTTTTAGATAAATGTATTGAAGTTTACGGAAATGCAGATGTAGCGGCCCATTCTTTGTACGAGATGACATTCTTCGGGTATTCCTCAAAAACTGTGGATGAAAGAGTTAAAGAGGAAAAACGAATATTGGACAAAGGTGTAAGGGAAATAGAAAACGGTGCTTCTCAATTAATTTCATTTGAAGAAGCTATGAAAAAAATCAATTTTGTTGATAAGCGTACACCAGGAGAAAAAGAAAAAGAATACAGGGAGTATAATCGGATTGCTGACATGAATGAAAAGATCTATAAAATGTTACTGGGAAGATGAATTGATAGAGTTTATCCAGACATGGAGGCATAAACTGTGAATGAAAAAATCCCGTCAGCTTCAAAGCTGAAAAAATTATATGATCTGGCTTTAAAATTTAAAGAAATCAGATGCTGGGAATATATGGAAGACACTGACATGTTCGGAGTCATGAGACCCGGAGATGGTCTGATCGGCTATGTCTGTATCCTTGGCAATGCCGGAGAAGTTTTTGGAATAAATGCATATCTCGGCACGAGAGGCTTATACGGATATCTCAAGATACTTTCTGGTGAGATATACAAAGAAAGTTTGGAAATGATGTCTTCCCAACACTGTCTATCATTGACATATGAGGAAGATGAATCTTACCTTGATAAAAGGGATAAATCAGTATTAAAAGAACTTTGTATAGATTCTAAAAGTAAAAATACACTACCATTTTTCAGGACATTTATTCCAGGTTATTACCCCTGGTATTTAACTAAAGATGAAGTAGAATTTTTTGAGATTATCCTGGAACAATCTATTAATGTATGTAAGAGATTTAAACATGAAAGAAATCTTTTTGAAACAGATAAGAATAGCTATTATTTTGTGAGGGTGCCTTTTAAAAGCAATAATAGTACTTTGTGGAAGGATAAATTTATAGAAGCTGAACCTTATAGAGAAAAATGGGAAGATGCCCAGATAAATGAAGTTAAATTGAAAAAGATCTTAAAGAAATGTCCTCAAAGAAAAGGATTATGGGAGATAGGCTGCGATTTTTTCCCACTGCGTATTAAAGATGGTAAATCAAGACCATATATGCCGCTAGTATTCCTGGGGATAGATGCTACGACAGGAGAAATTTTGGGGCAAAGTGTATCCAGTTTGAGAAAGCAAAACCTGCTTGTAGCCGAGGAGATACTAAACCTGGTAGGAAAGCTTAATACTATTCCTGAGACATTGATCGTAAGTAACAGGAATTTAAAGAAAATATTAACTCCATTGTCAGAAAGGCTTAATCTTTCCATTAGATTTAAGAGAAATCCTATCTATTATGAGGAAGCTGCAAATTCTATGATAGACTTTCTAAACAGAGGACCCCAGAGAAATTAATCATAAATTACTTCATAAAAATATACAGTCTTATAAAATCATTGGATGAATGGCTAAGAAGAAGGATAAGAATGTGCTACTGGAAGCA
>CAYMPQ010000093.1:0-4112 GCA_964392345.1 uncultured Actinomycetota bacterium | reverse complement strand
CTCTACTTTTTGATGTGCTCTCTCTTATAATAAGCTTTGTCTTAAAAATACCTGTCTGTTTTGCTAGTTTTTTATCCTTAATTCTATTGAGCAGTAGTTCCATTGCAGTACTGCCTATTCTGTATCTTTCTAATTCTATGGTAGTCAGTGCCGGTGAAACTATTTCAGTCAACGCTATATTATCCAGGCCAATAATAGACATATCATCAGGAACTTTAATACCGCCAGCCTTAAAAGCTTTCATTGCCCCAATAGCTGTCAGATCATTTGAACAAATTACCGCAGTAGGAATATCCTTTCTTTTTAATATATCTTGTGCAGCCCTGATACCGCCTTCTATCTTATGATCTCCTTCTATAATTTTATAATCCAAATCATCATCTTTATATTTCTCTACGACATCAATAAAATTTCTTATCCTTATTTTTGCTGTTTTCATTGTTTTTGGACCGCTTATAAAATAAATCTTTCTATGATCCAGAGAAGTCAAATAATCAATTGCCTCTGCTATTCCAATCCTGTAATCAAAATATATGCTATCCGCATTTACATTTCTTTTCCCCCAATCCACCAATACGAAAGGTACTTTTGTATTTATGAGTTCTTTTATTAATAAGCTATCCGCCTGGCTGGAAGCAACTATTATCCCATCTATCTTTTTCATTATCAAAGCCCCTATAGATTTAAAACCTTTTTCAATATCATAATCCGTATTGCATAAAAAAATATTATAATCATTTTTTACAGCTAATTCTTCTACACCCTGTACAAGTTCAGGATAAAACGGGTTTTTAATATCTGAGATAACCAGCCCGACAGTATGTGTTTTTCCAGTTGCAAGTCCACGGGCTAATAGATTGGGTTGATAGTTAAGCTTTCTCATAGCATCCAGTACCCTCTTCTTTGTTTCAGGCAAAACAAGCCTTGTCTCATTAATTACATGAGAAACAGTTGTGGATGATACTTTTGCTAACTTTGCTATGTCATTATAGTTAACCATTATTACCTCTAAATTTTTAATAAATTTTAATATAAGCGCTTGCGCAAGTAATTATATCAAACTCTTTATATAAAATAAATACTATTTTTATATAAATTTGTAATTCAGACACTACTGGCACAAAAGTATTAACTTCAGATAAAAATGATTATGATTTTAGCTCCAATTAAAGATGTGAGTAGGGACCACTGGGCGACTTCTTTTTTAACCCTTGGACTTGGACAGGTTCCTTCACATAATGGAAAAAAGTCTGAAGATATCAGATAAGAGAAAAACTCATCGGCAAAGGCAATTTCACTAAAGGTATCTTGGCCTATATCTCCCTTCTTAAGTGCATCTTTGACTTTAGACTTACTTCTAGTATAGAGAAAATAATTTACTTTTCTAATATTTTCTTAGACATTTACCACTTCTATGCCGGCAAATTTACAGAAAGCAGCCAGCTCCTTCTCATAGTCTCCAAAAATCAAACTGGCATGGTGAGTAAAGCCCTCCTCAATAATAGTCCTGTACAGGGTTTTTAAATTTGAGACTTTAATCCACTTCCAGCACCCTCTCAGACTCCTGCTGTCAGGAATTGCATCCCCCTTAGTTATTAGCATCTTGAACTTCCCGTCATATTCCACTAATCTTGCGATAGTAACTTTGCCCTCTTTTAATTGAAATTCTGCAGTTCCAAAACTTTTATCATACCCTAGTTTCTCTCCCAAGGTAGAATGAGAATTTACCAAAGGCTTGCATGAAGCACATTTTAAGCTTACAGGAGCATTACCGCAGTGCCATGCAAACAAAGTATCTTCATCGTCCTGATTTTGTATTGTCCAATCAATAAAATGAGGAACTGTTTCTTTAAGTGATAACAAATATTGGGCAATCATGGTAAGCACTCCGTGCATATCTACTTCGCATGCACACATTATTCCTTTATCTGTCAGCCTTCCCATGCTCATACAGGGAGAAATTCCGATTTCTTCCTGCATAGAAGTCCAGCACTGTATTCCATAGCCGGACAAGCCTTCTTTCTGGGCATAATCTGATAAGACTAATTCTAATTTTACTATTTTGAAAAGAGTGTTATCGCTTGCAAGATGACAGTCGTATGATTTCTTTACTTCATTTACTGCCTCAGTAACCCTGCTGTCAGTCTTCATGGCATTTATATCTGAATATAGCTTCAGAAGATTTATAGACACTACTCGCTGCCTGAACTTTTCTATCAGGTTTGCCTCATTTATGGCACATGTCTCAAAAGGAGCTGGCCTTGGGCCAACTAATCCTACTCTGGCTCCCATAAAGCCGCTATAAGCCATTGATACCCTGACGAATCTTTTAACATCCGAAATAAAGTCTTCTTCCTCAGGAAAATAAATGCCGCCAAAATCAAATTTAATTTTTCTTCGAGTGAGGCCTGATGCCGTTGAAATCGTTCCGCAGAATGAATCAGATTTTCTATTTCCATCTGATGTAAAAGGACCTTCCTTGGTTCCAAAAATTAAAATTGGGATTTTATCAAAAGCTTCCGCAATCGTAATATTGGGAAGTTCTTCGCCAAAAGTCATGGTTCCGATAATAAGACCCTGTATGTTGTTTTCTTTAAAAAGCTTGACTGCCTTTTGGGCATCTTCTTCATTTGTGACAAGTCCTCCATCAGTAAGACCCTCATCAGGGTACACAAACTCTGCTTCTCCTACATTTTCCTTGATTGATTTTATAGTACGCTTTCTCATTTCTACGGCCCAATCCCTGTTAAAAGGTACTCTATGAGATGGTACAAATCCTATCTTTATCATTTTTCTCCTCTATAATGTAAATGGTAAAATATATTTTTTGTTAAAATAAAATTGTTTTAAATATTAATTGTATATTCTTTTCCATATATTATACTTTATCTTCAAAAACGCTTTTTGCTTTTTTCTCTATCCAGCCAAGATCAGTATCTTTGGGAGCCACTCCTGTTTCTATTGCAGCTTTTGCAATACTTACTGCCACTGCAGGAAGAACTCTTCTGTCAAATGGCTTTGGAATGATACAGTCTTCGCTTAATTCATTGGACACTACAGATGCAAGTGCCCTGGCAGATGCTACCTTCATCTCCATATTTATCTCTTTTGCCTTAGCGTCCAGCGCCCCTCTAAATATTGCCGGAAACCCAAGTACATTGTTTACCTGATTTGGATAATCAGACCTTCCTGTAGCCATAATTTTTACTCCACACTTTTTAGCTATATCTGGCTTAATTTCCGGCTCAGGGTTTGCCATTGCAAATATAATCGGGTTTTTTTTCATCTCAGCAACCATATCAGGCTTTAGGACATCTGCAACTGATACTCCAATAAATACATCTGACCCTCTGGCTGTATCCTGCAAAGCTCCTTTTATTTTTTCTGGGTTTGTTAGTATTGCAAGTTCTGCCTTCGCAGGGTTAAGGTGCTCTCTTCCAGGATAAATTATACCCTTGCTGTCACAAACAATAATATTGGCTGCGCCTACATATCTTAGAAGCTTTGCAATAGCTGTCCCTGCTGCCCCTGCACCATTTATAACTACTTTTATACTTTCCATCTGTCTGCCAGACAGCTTTAAAGCATTCATAAGGCCAGCAAGCACAACAATTGCTGTTCCATGCTGGTCATCATGAAATATCAGCATATCTGTCTCTGCCTTCAGCCTGTCCTCTATCTCAAAGCAGCGCGGCGCTGAGATATCCTCTAAATTTATGCCGGCAAATGAAGGCTCTAAAAGTTTTACTGTATTCACTATAGTGTCACTATCCTGACTATCTATGCATATCGGGAAAGCAGATACCCCTCCGAACTCTTTAAATAACACACACTTTCCTTCCATAACAGGCAGTGATGCTTTTGCTCCAATATTTCCAAGCCCGAGAACTGCTGAACCATCAGATACAACAGCCACCATGTTTCCTCTTGCAGTATATGTGTTTAACATATCTGGATTCTTTGCTATTTCCCTGCACGGCTGGGCAACACCCGGGGTATAGGCAAGAGCAAGGTCGTGTTCGTTTTCCACTTTTACCGTACTTACCACGTCAATCTTTCCAACATTTTTTTTAT
Organism: uncultured Actinomycetota bacterium; assembly: GCA_964392345.1. Taxonomy (GTDB): domain Bacteria; phylum Actinomycetota; class Humimicrobiia; order Humimicrobiales; family Humimicrobiaceae; genus JAUVXY01. Next base: position 38 of record CAYMPQ010000093.1, on the reverse strand, counting down.
GCATCTTTAGTGATTCAGTGTAAATATCCATTTTCCTC
>CAYMPQ010000092.1:0-4197 GCA_964392345.1 uncultured Actinomycetota bacterium | reverse complement strand
TTTAATTAGTTTTGAATTAATGAGATCTTCAAAAGAAGCCCCTCTTGTTTTTTTAAGCATTTCGTTTTTTACTAAATTCCAGCGTATTTCTTTCACGTTTTACGTTATATCATATTACAATTGTATGTACAAGATATATTTTGTTTTTTTACTGCGATGCGTTGCTTCAGCCGATTCGAAATCCTGTTTCGATTTTTCTAAACGATAGAGTACCAAATCTTTTATGCTATTTTGCATAAAATTCAACTCCTTCGTTTTCTACACTTTTCAATAAATCCATTACATTAATATTGCTATAAAAGTCATCAATATTATAGATAGATCAACTTCAATATCTAAAATTACATTTTCAAATTTCTTTAAATCTTTATTCTCAGCAAGTACCATGAAGTCAATTTGAGAATCAAGGGAGAAGATTTAATAGGATAAAAAGTAATCGTTGCAGACCAGGATGTCTAACCTAAAAGAGTTAGATGGCAGTGTCTGTTATGAATGTGAGAATCCTTCAGGTAAAGTCGTCCCTCCAAAACTGGTCAAGGGGTGCTTAAATGTTTAATTATTTAATAAGGCGAAGAAAGGCGTCTTTCAAAAATCATAGAAAATTGAATTCCCGATAACATTTTATCCCTAAACCTACAGGAATTCATTTAGTTATTAATACCCTGTCTTTTTCTATAAGTTTACCGTTTGTGTACTTATGAATTAGGCTAGCTATGAAAGTTTGGTAGGGAATACCCTCTTCGAGTGCTTTTCTCTGCATAGACTCTAAATCTTTTTTAGATATTCGTATATTTATTCTTTTGTCTTTGCGATGTGTTGCTTTAGCATATTCTACATGTTTTTTTATTTCTGTATCCATGTTGGGAATTTCTTTCCACTCATCGTTTTCAAAGGAAGCCAATATTTCATTTTCTTCCTTAGTTAATTTGCTTTTCATCTTTTACCTCCAGATATTTTTTAGTAGCTTTCCGGCTTGGAATAATTGTTTTTAAAAATATTTCATTTTCCGTTTCAACAAAAGGCACAAGATAAGCATAATTATCTATTTCTATCACATATATTTTCTGTCCAACGTGTTTTTCCTGGTTCGGATGACTAATTACTGCTAGAAGTTTTCCGTGCTCTATGTAGTAGAGTATGTCTTCAAAAGAAATATTTCTTTCTCTTTTAAGTCTTTCGTTTTTATCATTATTCCAAGAGTGATATTTCATAAATTAAATATAATACATTGTGTGCTTTTTATCAACATTTTAATTTTCTATGTAATTTATTTTCATTGACTATATTTATATGTTTATGTATCCTTTTGTTAGATTAACAGAGTCCACGTATTGTAAAATTAGGAGGGTGAAATGCAGACAGATTGGAGAGATTATATTGTAAGTACACCTGATGTACTTAAAGGTAAACCCCGAATTAAAGGGATTAGGATCCCGGTTAGTCTTATTCTTGGGTATCTGGCTGCTGGTAGCACAGTTGAAGAGATCGTAAAGGAGTTCCCCGACATAACAAGAGAACAAATTGCTGCTTGTTTGAATTATGCTTGTGAGTTATCGGAATTTGAGGTTGCAGTTTAATGAGATTGAAATTCTTTGCAGACCATTGTATTTCCAATTTTATAATAGAAAAACTTAATTCTATTCTAATTTCTTTGAATGGGGATTTTGCTGATATAGTAACTTATTCTCCAGTAAAATATAAGGGTATAATTGCTCTTCAAGCGAGAAATTATCCAAAATTGTCAAATTTTAAATTTTTTTTGTATTATTGCATTCTAAAGGAGATTGAGGATAAATGCCGGAGGAAGTTAAAACTTATAAAATATTATTATCCGGAAGAGTCCAGGGAGTAGGGTTTAGGTTTTTCGTGGAATCCAGGGCTAAGAAATACAACATAGCTGGATATGTCAGTAACACATTTAACAACAAAGTAGAAGTTGTGTGCCAGGGGGAAAAAGAAAATTTGGAATTATTTATAAAAGAGATAAAAAAAGGGCCTGCATTTTCAATAGTTAGAAATGTTGATATTGAAGAGATAAAAAATCCTCAAAATTACAGCGTTTTTGAAATCAAATTTTAATAATTTTATCATAATAATAAAATGGTAAACTCTAATACAAAGATAGTGGCTCTAATAGGAAATCCCTCAAGACATAGCCTTTCTCCAAAAATCCAGAACTATTTCATTGAAAGTTACAATATAAATGCTGTATATCTGGTATTTGAATTTCCGGAAAACAATTTAAAGGAAGCATTCTATGGTGCGGAAAAACTTGGTTTTAAAGGGTTAAATGTCACCATGCCTTACAAGGAAGATGTGTGTAAAATGGTTAAAAAATTAGATAAAAGCTCTTATCTTACTAAATCTGTAAATACAGTAAAATTTTCAGAGAAGAGACATGTATCTGTTGGTTATAATACTGATGTTGATGGATTTTTAAAATCGCTGGAAGATAAGAATTTTGATTGGAAGGATAAAGTATGTCTTGTAATTGGCGCAGGGGGAGCAGCTAAAAGCGCAGTATATGGTATCTTAAAAAATCCTGTAAAAAAGTTATATTTATACAACAGAACTACAAAAAAAATCCAGGGAATAATGAATATTTTTAAAAACATTTCCGGCAAAAGGATAGAAGCTGTGCATGACTTAAATAACTTAAAAAATGAATATGATAAAATTAATTTGATAGTTAACTGCACGCCTATAGGTATGGATGTAAAAGCATGCAAGAGCATAATGCCAGTACCTGATGATTGGAATCTGGAAGGCAAATTTATTTTTGATATGGTTTATAATCCGGTAGAAACAAACTTTATAAAAAAAGGCATAAAAGATGGCGCAACTGTAATAAAAGGAATTGATATGCTGGTAAACCAGGCTATATTTTCTTTCAATATATGGTTCAATGTAATGCCGGATGCCGACTGTATTAGAAAAATACCTTTAGATAATATATAATTTAAAAAATGTACCTAAATATTAGTACACGTAAAAAGCGGGGTTTTAAAAATGGATATAAATGAAATTTTACTTGAGGGTATAAATAGAGGAGCTTCGGATGTTCATATAACATGTTTTCTGCCGCCTATACTTAGGATGAATGGAAAACTTATAAAGATGGATAATTATGAAAAGTTTACACCTTCAAGCGTAAAAGAATTTCTTTACAAGATATTAGATGATGAAAAAATTAAAAATTTTGAAAAGAAGCTGGAGCTTGATTTTTCTTATTCAGTTCCGGGGAAAGGCAGGTTCAGGTGTAATTATTACCACCAGAGAGGAACCGTAACAGCTGCATTTAGGATAATTACAAGTGATATAAAAACAATCAAAGAATTAAATCTGCCAGAACAAGTTGAAGAATTTGCTGCATACCCAAGAGGACTTGTACTGGTGACAGGTACTACCGGGAGCGGAAAATCAACAACATTGGCTTCAATTATAGAGATGATAAATACAAATAGGGCAGAAAATATAATAACTATTGAAGATCCTATAGAATATTTGTTTACCCACAAAAAGAGTATTATCAATCAGAGAGAATTAGGAGCAGACACCAGATCATTTGCTGCTGCGCTCAAGTATATTTTAAGAGAAGATCCTGATGTAATCATGGTTGGTGAGATGAGGGATTTGGAAACCATGTCAAGCACGCTAACCGCAGCCGAAACAGGGCATCTTGTATTTTCAACACTGCACACACAGGATGCAGCACAAACAATAGACAGGATTATAGATGTTTTTCCAACTCATAGCCAAAAACAAATCAGGATGCAGCTGGCAGGTACGCTAAAGGCAGTTTTAGTACAGCAACTTCTTCCAACTAGCGATGATTCAGAAAGAATTGTGGCTACAGAGCTTATGTTTGTAAATTCTGCTATTAAAAATATGATCAGGGAAATGAAAACACATCAGATTTACTCTGCTATCCAATCAGGTGGAAAAAGAGGGATGATTACAATGGATATGTCACTGGCAAAGTTGTGCCAGCAGGGTAAGATTACAAAAGAAACTGCCTATGAAAAGGCACATAACAGGGAAGAAATAAAGAGAGTAATAGGCGGTAGTTTTTAGTTTTTTTAATTAATAATATTTTATGAATTGATAAGTTATGGCACTATATAATTATAGAGTTAGAAACAATCAAGGGGCTATAGAAAATGGCTCCATGGAAGCTGAGAGCGAAGATGCTGTTTT
>CAYMPQ010000091.1:0-4198 GCA_964392345.1 uncultured Actinomycetota bacterium | reverse complement strand
GGGCTCCACACTGGCTTCTCGGAGATTGCCGCTGCGGGGCTGTTGCCGAGGATGCCACGACTCGTCGGCGCACAGGCCGCAGGCTTCGCGCCGGTCTGCGTTGAACTCGGAGCCGGCCAACCGGGAGGGGAGACGTCGAGACTTGCCGACGGCATTGCAATTGCAGACCCTCCAAGACGGCAGCAGATTGTCGCGGCAGTCAGAGAAACGCAAGGATTCGGCGTCGTCGTGGACGACGCGGAGATATCGCACGCACTGGGGTGGCTCGTTGCGACGGGCTACATCGTCGAGCCCACCAGCGCAGTTGCTCTGGCCGCCACATTCGAGGCCATCCACAGGGGTCGCATTCCGAAGGGCAGCTCGGTCCTCGTCCCCTTGACTGGGACAGGGATGAAGGTGCTTGAGGAACTCACAGAGGTCGTCAGCGGCGAACCCGGCTAGCGGTTCTCGACGGATGCCTGCGTTGTCCGGCGGGAAAGCACCCGCGGGGCATTGACAGATGCCACCAGTCGCGCCATACTGACTGACCAGTCAGTCATCAGCAAGAAGCACATCTGATGTCCTCGCAGAATCTCGCAGCAGAGACGCCGGAAGCCCGCAAGTCGCGACGTGAAGCCATCATGGATGCCGCCATGGAGGTCTTCGGCACGAGCGGACTTGACGGCGCCAGCGTGGAGGACATCGCCCGGGCCGCCGGAATCGGCAAGGGCACTATCTACCTCTACTTCAAGAGCAAGGACGATATGTTCGACGCCATACTGGCGGAGCGCTGGCCGGGGCCGTACCTCGATTCACTGATGCCGGAGATGCTTGCCTCTCAAGAGACGCTGAGCGCGCCGCTTGATGAGGTACTGGAACGCATCGGCAACGCATTCCTCACGGCAGTGGAGAAGAACATGCTCGTTCTGCGGCTCGCGCTGTCCGAGGCGTACCGGTTTCCGGACCGGGCCGAGCACCTGTTCGAGAACACGTTTCTCAAGGCGAACCGTATGCTCGCCGCATTCCTTGAAACACAACAGAAAGCCGGGCGCATCGGGCCGCTCGAGTCGCCGCTCATCGCCGCGCGGTGCTATCAGGGCATGATGATGACATACGTGCTGTCGCAGGAGATGCTCGGCGGCAAGATGTACACCCCTATGGAGCGTGAAGACTGGGTCAGAATCGCGGTCGGCATCTTCCTGCACGGCATGCGAAACCGCACGGATGAGACGGCCCCCGAACTGCGGGAGAAAGGGTAGCCAGCGTGGAAAGATTCGCCAACTTCATCTACGCGAAGAGCAAGTTCATCATTGCGCTGGTTCTTATCATCAATCTGGCTGCGGTGGTCTCACTCTTCCGCATCAGCATCGACACAGATATCACCGGCTTCTTTAGTGAGGGCAACGTGGTCTATGACGAATACGTGATGCTCACTGAAAAGTACGACATCTCGGAATCGCTCGTGTTGCTCATCGAAGATAATTCGTCGTTGCTCTCCGAAGAGAACATGACGGCCATCCAGACGCTGGTCGTGTCTGTCGAGGAAATCCCCGGCATCAACGAGGTGCAGAGCTTCCTGCCGAAGAAGTACCCCTCGGGAGGCATCCTCCTGGACGTGGATGAACGCTTCATTGAACGGCACTACGACGTACTCGAAGATTACACGCGATACAGCTACCCGGCGGCACACCAGTTCCTATCGGATGACGAGGGCACCGGCGTCATCTCGCTCACTCTGAGCAACGACGCAAATGGCGCGGAGATTGTCGACTCGCTCGAACAGCTTGTAGCACAACACCCGGACATGCATATCTCCCTGGCGGGAGACTCCGTCATCGGCGCCACGCTCGAATGGTATCTCCTCCGTATCATCTTCCTGCTGCCACCGGCGGCAGCCACACTGGTGCTGTCTGTCTTCTACCGGATGCTGCGCAACGTGCGCCTTACTCTCCTCTCGATGTTGCCCGCCGCGTTCGGCACACTGTGGACGCTGGGCACCATCTTCTTGCAGGGAGAGGCGGTCAACATCGTGACTGCTATCAGCCCTATATTCATCCTGGTGATGGGCTCGGCCGATGGACTGCACTACACCACGCATCTGCTCGAGAAGATGGCTCTGAACTCCGACCGGCGCACGCTGACCCTGGAGACGATGCGGATGGTACTCAAGCCCATCATCCTCACGTCCGTGACGACCATGGCGGGATTTGGCTCACTGGCATGGTCGGACCTCGAACCCATCCGGCAGATGGGCATCTACGTTCCGCTCGGGATCGGCTACGCATGCCTGCTCTCCGTCTTCTTCCTGCCGGCAGTCCTGTCCCGCATTGAACTGACTGCGGGCGCCCCACTGGAGCAAGGAGGCATCATCGGATTCTTCGTTACCCTGTCGCAGCGTAAGCGGACCGTCATGGCCGGCGTCGCACTACTCCTCGTTGTCTCGGCGATTAACCTGCCCAATTTGAAGGTCGTCACCGACCCGCTTCTCTACTTCAAGGAAGGCTCGGACATACGGCAGACGTTCCAGACGGTGGAGGATACGTTTGGAGGAGCCCTCGTCATGATAGGGGAGATTCCGGCCGAGCGTGGATTGGAGACGCTGCGCGACGCCGACGACGCCGAGGCTGTACTGGACATGGAACGCGACCTTGAGCGGATGCAGGGCGTAGTATCCGCCCGCTCACTCTTCGACATCGTTCAGCAGACATACGAGGCCCAGACGGGACGCTTCGGCTACCCTGAGAGTCCTGCGGCAGTCAGCCTCATCATCAAAGCGATGGATGAGGAAGACCTCGCCCCCTGGTACAGCCAGGATGGGTTGCGGCTGCTGGCGAGGACCAAGGACCTCGACTCCGAGGATGTTGACGCACTGCAACAGTTCCGGGACGAACATTCCGAACTGCGGATACTCAACGGCACGCCGATGCTCTACAACGAGATGAACCGGCTTACGGTGCGCAGCCAGGTGCAGAGCCTTGTACTGGCGCTGGTGCTCGTGTTCATTATGCTCGTGATTGCCTTCCGCGACCCTCGGGCTGCCGTGTACGCCCTCGTGCCGATCATGGTGACCATCGTCGCTATCATGGGGGCGCTTGTAGTGACCCGCTATAACCTCAACATGGTGACGGCAACCCTCTCGGCGGTAACGGTCGGCGTTGGAGTTGACTATGCAATACACCTCATCTCCGGCATCCAGTACTATCGTGCCCGGGGCATGGTAGTAACAGATGCCGTCGAGACCGCGCTGCGGACGGTGTCCCGCCCCGTGCTGGCGAGTGCGTTTGGCCTGTGTGCAGGCATCTCTATCATGTTCCTCTCGCCGCTCCACATCCATACTGAGGTGGCAACCGTAATGTGGGTGGCAATGACGATCTCCTCAATCAGCGCCCTCTCTCTCATTCCCCTCTTCTACAACGCGCGGTCGAAGCGAGACTCCAGCTAGGCATTCGTGGTTGACAGACACAGCCGTTTCAGTGACTATTCTCGCCGGAGGTAGATGAATCACATGTCAGCAGAACTCAGTTCAATCGCCGAGGCAGTACAACCATCCGCGACCCTCTCACTGAAGGGCGAGATAGGCCGTATCGAGAAGACGTACGGCGTGAAGATAATCGACATGACGGCCGGACAGCCTGATATCGGGCCCACGCCGGATGTCATCGAGGCCCTCATGGAGGGAGGCAAGCTTCACAAGTATGGCCCCGTGCCCGGCGAGACAGGTCTTCGGGCGCTGCTTGCGGAGATAGTCAAGAAGGAGACAGGCGCGGGCTTCGAAGCAGGCCAGATTATCCTGACAGTGGGTGCGAAAGGCGGCATCGACGTCACCATGCGCGCTATCCTGGACCCGGGCGACGCGGTCGCCATTCTCGCCCCGTTCTGGGTCACCTACCCGGAGGTCGTCGCCATCAACGGAGGAAAACCGGTGTCGGTCGACTCGACACCTGACCTCAGGCCGGACCTTGCCAGGCTCGAGGCAGCGGTGCGTGACAACCCGACCAAGGCGATTCTGTACAGCTCGCCCAGCAACCCGACGGGCGTTGTCTACACCCGGGAGGAGCTGGACGGCATCGCCGCCGTCGCGCGCAAGTTCGACGTCTGGCTGATTGCCGACGAGATTTACCGTGAGTTTGCATTCGACGGCAAGACCGCAGCGAGCCTGTTCTCGGCCGAGGACCTGTACGAGAAGGCCGTCCTCATCGATGGCCCCTCGAAGCGCTTC
>CAYMPQ010000090.1:0-4479 GCA_964392345.1 uncultured Actinomycetota bacterium | reverse complement strand
CTTGACAACTGATATATAAATTTCATATTCTGGGTAAGAGAGTCCTGTTTTCTTACCTGTACGTACACGTGCTTTGAGAAAATATTGCATGAGAGATAACTTATTTATTGGAGTAAAACCTGTATGGCGAAGGCTAGAAAAATAATTCATGTAGACATGGATGCCTTTTTTGCACAAGTGGAGCAGAGAGACAACCCTGCATATAAAAATAAACCCCTTATAGTAGGTGGTCCGTTAAACAGAGGCGTGATCTCGTCTGCTTCTTATGAGGCAAGAAAATATGGGCTGCATGCAGGAATGCCGCTGGCAAGAGCGAAAAGACTCTGTCCCGATGGGATTTTTGTTGCTGTAGATATGGAAAAATATCTAAAAGAATCGGTAAAGATAAGAGAGGTATTCTTTCAGTATACACCCCTTGTAGAAATTGTAAGCTGCGATGAAGGTTTTTTGGATGTCACAGGATGCGAAAAGCTTTTTGGGAGTGCATTAGAAATTGCCAAAAAAATAAAAAGCAAAATATACGAAAAAACGAACCTGACTTCTTCGGCAGGTATAGGGCCCAATAAGTTTTTAGCAAAGCTTGCTTCAAACATGGGAAAACCAAATGGACTTACGGTGCTTGAAGACAAAAAGAGTGTGATTGAAAAAATAAAGCTCCTTCCTGTATCTTGCCTGTGGGGCGTGGGAAGGGTAACTTGTAAAGACCTTGAAGCTATGGGGGCTGAGACTATTGGCGATGTTGCAAATATGCCGGTGAGAGTGCTAAGGGCAAAGTTTGGTGAAATAGGGGAGACCATGCACAGCATGGCAAATGGCATAGACAACAGAGAAGTAATACCATATAGCGAACCAAAATCAATAGGAAGGGAGATAACATATAGGAAAGATATAACAGATTTTGAGATTCTTAAGTCAACCCTGCTGTTTCTTTCTCAAAAAATATCAAGGAATCTGTATTCAAAGAAATATAAAGGCAAAACCTTAACACTTAAAGTAAGATTTTCTGATTTTAAAACTATTACAAAAAGGATAACCTTAAGTAGATATACATTTAGCATATCAGGTATATTCAAGCCATCTGTTTTGCTTCTTGAAAGACTTGACCTTACACGGAAAAAGGTCAGATTAGTTGGAATTTCTGTAAGCAGCTTAAAACCAGTTTTTGTATTGGATAATCAGCTTTTTTACGATGAGTGCAGGGAGGAAAAATTAACCAATGCTATTGGAGAAGTATCAGAGAAGTTTGGAGAAGATAAACTTGTAATAGCAAGGCTGGTAGAAAAAGATAAAACAGTAGAGTAACTTCTACGGATATGCCTTAATATTTCTGGAGAATCCTTTAAAAATAGAAAAAATGCTACAGATATAGAATATAGCTTTTATTGTTTTAAAACTTTCATGCATATACTCCGTCTAACAATGCAGAAAAGCATATTTTGTCTAAAACAATTTGCATGCATCTGATTCTTGCAAAACTACAACATTAAATATCTTAGGGAAGGGGAAGCCATATGATCGAGTATGTTCATAAGCATATTATTTCAGAGTTACAGCAAAATACACGCACAGACACAATTTTTATACTGACTGCAATTTTTCTTAACCTGCTGACTCTTGGCATTAATTCTGCAATGGCAGAGGCTTCACGTGATGAGGTCAATCTTTTTATTGTGATGTTTATCTTCATCTCTCTGGTGATAGTAGTTAACATCATTGTAATATTTGGGTTGTTAAAGGGAAGGCAAACAAGATCCAAATTACTAAATGGGCTTATTAAAATGTATAAGGACCAGAATGTGGAAGGATACTATGACTCATCTCTTTTAAGAAATTACAATACGAGGTACAATCTTTTTATTTCAGTAGTGGTGTTTACCGGAGCCATAGCTATTGCAATCCCATTTGTGGTAAGGTAGAAGAGCCTGTAAGTTTTTATCACATAATATTAAGTTAAACTTTGTAATCTTTATTTAACTTGTCTAAGTAGTAAATATTTAAAGAAATCTTCCCAATTGAGTTTAAATTGTGCTAATTTTATGTTTAATGGGATTTATCTGTATTTATAAAAATGTAAGTGGTAATTATGAAAATACCTGTTAAAAAATTAAAAAATGGTTTTGAGGTTCCTGTACTTGGAATTGGAGCATATAGAATGGGGGGAAGCACAATCCATGATATTAATAACGATGACCAGCGTGATATTTCCACTATAAAAAAAGCAATTGATATGGGTATTACGCATATTGACACTGCAGAAATGTATGGCGGAGGCCATAATGAGAGGATCGTAGGCGAAGCCATAAAAGGCTATGACAGGTCAAGCCTTGTAATTGCTACGAAAGTGTCACCTATGTCACTTCATTACGGCGATGTTATCGCAGCTGCAAAAAATAGTTTAAAAAGGCTTGGCACTGACTATATTGACATTTACTTAATTCATTATCCAAATTTTAAAATTCCAATCAGGGAAACTATGGAAGCAATGGATTATCTGTTGGAGAAAAATATTATTAAGTATATCGGAGTTAGCAATTTCAACATGGAACAGTTTAAAAAAGCTCAGAGCTGTACCCGGAATAAAATTGTAGTTAACCAGATTCCCTATAGCCTTAAAAACAGGATGGCGCAAAAGGATGGTTTTTTGAACTATGCCCAGACCCATGATGTAATGGTTGCTGCATGGAGGCCAATTGAAGGTGGTATGCTTTCTAAAAATAAAGTACGGATAGTGGATGATATATGTAAAAAATATAATAAAACTCCCAGTCAGGTAGCGATTAACTGGTTGATATCTCAGGATAATGTGGTAACAATTCCCGGGTCAAGAAATATCAAACACTTGGAAGAGAATTTAGGGGCTCTGGGATGGCAATTGAGTCAGGAAGATTTTAGGATGCTGGACGAAAAATTCCCTGAAAAAGAATATTCTAGCCTTGCTGATGATTACTGGTTGAAACAGCTGTAAAACATTCACAAGAAGTAGTGTTAGCGCTATGTATCATTGTCTGCCTCTTGCATTTAGATTATTTTTTATTCTAATAAATATCAGGCTTATCAAAAAGATTAGAAAACCAAGCAAGCTAAAAAGAGCAGATGTTATAAATGCCAATCTGCTCCCATAAATATCCCACAGAGTGCCCATTATAATTGAAGCAGGCAACAGAGCCAATCCAATCCCTGTGTTAAACAGGCCATATGCTGTAGCCCTCTGGTCCGGACTTACAAGATCTGCTATATAAGCCCTAAAAGTACCTGCTGAAAGTCCATAGTAAATGCCATAAGCCCCAAATAAAACCCACACTGACCATAAAGAATTGGAAAAGGCGAATAAAAAATAGATTATTGAATAATATAAAAAAGATGTAATAATTACTGGCTTTCTGCCAATTTTATCTGATAGTGAGCCAAACAATGGTGATGATAGGGAGCAGACTATATTGTAAACGATCCATATAACCGGAATTAAGAAAATTGCAAGGCCCTCCTCTCTGGCTTTAAGGATTAAAAAAGCATTTGAAGAATTTCCAAGAGTAAAAATAATATTTGATACTAAAAACAAAATAAAGGGTGCATTTCTTAAACTGCTTTTTTGCCCGATATTCTGAGCATCATCCTTTGCATGGGCAGTTTCCTTTACAAATTTTATAAAAAAAAGGGCTATGACAGCAGGTACAACAGATAGCAGGAAAACCAGACGCACATTGTTATTAAAGAAAAATAAGATCAGCATCGCTATCATTGGACCACCAATGGCCCCAATTCTATCCATCGCTCTATGGAAACCAAATGCTTTACCCTTTTTTGAAGCATCAACCGAAGTTGAGATTAATGCATCCCGGGCAGGGGTTCTTGAAGCCTTGCCTATTCTATCAAAAAATTTTACAGCAAGTACTGCGGTCCAGGTATTAGCAAAGAATAAAAATGGCTTTGAGATTGTAGATAGGCCATAGCCAAAATAAATAAATAACTTTCTATTTTTTAATTTATCAGACAGTCCGCCAAAAATAGGCTTAAATAAAGATGCGGTACTCTCTGCAATACCTTCGATTACACCTATTATTGCTTTCCTGGTTCCGATGCTAACCAGAAATTCTGGAAGCAATGGATAAATCATCTGACTGGAAAGATCGGTAAACAAAGATACCATTCCAAGAAGAACAACATTCTTTTTTGGCTTTCTGTTATTCATTATATGGCAGACGATATTGATTATAGATATTGTGCAAATAATATGTTTTCTATTTTAGGCTGTCAACAGTTATATTTGGTGTCTAATGTAATAATATTAAGCCATTTTTATTTAATGTGATCTTGATTAATTTTTGGAAATTATTATGGTATAGTTTGCTTTGATACTAAATTTAATTTTTGATATTATTGTCACTGTACCAGATACAAATATCAATGGGGAGTCGTCTAGTGGTAGGACATACGGTTCTGGTCCGTACAGCAGGGGTTCGAATCCTCTCTCCCCAGCCA
>CAYMPQ010000089.1:0-4491 GCA_964392345.1 uncultured Actinomycetota bacterium | reverse complement strand
TCTTTCAATAGATATAGACCTGGACTATTGTAATGCAGCCAGTAGAGAAGAAATGTCATTGAATAAAATCAATAATCTTTCCAGAGAAAAGAAAAATATGATACCGTATTTGCTGAATTTTACAAAAGCAAATTCTTCTTTTTATAGATTGTGAACTGGAAGAGAAGTTGGAAGTCTTACATACAGAATAAAATATAAAGATAATGATGTTACTTTATTCAGCATATATACTGACGGAAAAATTTCTTTTAGCTTTGGTGAGATTGAATATAAAATGGGTAAAGATAATCTGGATCATTTTCTGGATATGTTAAAAAATAATATAAGTACATTCAAAAAGATAGATAAATCCCAATATTTTGGTAAGAAATATCCTCAATTCGATTTAATAAAATATTTCAGCAATCATTCAGACTTGGAAAATTTTAAAAGAATAATAATTAATTTCCAGAATAGTTTTCAAACTGTGTAAAAAACAAAATTGACAAGATATTTTAGAACTATGTGTTTGGAATTGTTTTAAAATTTTTGTTCATTTAATAATATAAAGTATAGATTATAAAAATTACATGAAATTTAAAAATTTTAGTTTTTTACAATATCTGAAAAGTTTATTTACAAAATGGTTTTTGTACTTAGGTTTTATTCCATACATCTATGATGTTATTAGTACATACCTTCCAACACCTCTAAACAGCTTCAGATTCCCAACTTGGATTATTAATTCATCAATATTAATATCATTTTTATTAGCAAATTACTTTTCATGGTTAGAATTAAAGGAGAAATTAAAGACCTTTTTAGATAATGAAACAAATTTTAAAGTTAAACCGCTCATTTACAAATTATCAGCAACAAAATATCTTTCAGATATAGAAAGCAAAATTAAAAAATATGAGGAAGAAATCCAGATTTTAGAAAATATAAAAAAACCTAATAACACATTTGGACTACTATCATTAAGAAATCCTTTTTATCTACAGCCAGATAAAGAAGATTATTTAAAGTGGATAAGTGAGAAAAAAATATTAAAGGATAAAGCTAATAGTTTTATCTCTGAAAATGGAAATTTATTTCTTATTAACTTTACTATATCAGCAAGTCGTTATGATGAAAATATTGATATTGAAATATTTATTAATAATTCATGTGAATTTATTGAATTTGATAAAGTTGAGCTACCAATAGAAACAAGTAAGTCTAAAAGTTCAATTTTTAATATAAATGTAAAAAATTTGATTCCCCCTAGAGTTGAAACTGAACCATTTCGGAGAGAAACAAGTATAAATAGTCATCTTGCAGTATGTAATTTACGATATTTAAAAAAGGATTTTGCATATTACTTTATGAATGATTATTTTTTTATTAGAACTAATGAAGATGAAATCAATTTTAAAATTCATTTGAATTCAAAAAATAGTAATGGTGTTAAGGAGTATAATATTAAAATTAGAACTTCAGAAATCACAGAAATAAAAGATTTATTAGAAATTAAAGACATTTTTTGATTTGATTAATTCCATATTTATTCCTTAAAAATATTTACTGTCTTGCTTTTACTTAATGGTGTGCCAATTTTAATATGATATTTAATGTTGTGTTTATCACAAAAGTTTATTACTCTTCCAGCCATTTCCTTGTAGAAATCATTGTTATTTTTCCAGATTAATGAATTGTTACTACCATAATTAGTTAATCGACGATAGTTCAATTTTCCAAATATTATTTTCTTTACAAATGAAATGCTCTCTAGAATTTTATCGATATTTTCTGCTGTTTCATCTAATCCGGGAGTGGGATAAGGTTCCAAACTTACCCAAGTATTTAATCCGTTATCAGCCAATTTTTTCAAAGAATCTAGCCTCACTTTATACGGTGCTGAAAACGGTTCAAAACTTTTTTTAAAATCATCATTTAAAGAAACTAAAGTAATACCATATTCATTGCTTTGTAGGAATCTTCTTTTATCTACAATCTCATCAGGATAAACTCCTTTTGTTAGTGTTGTTACTCTTATATCATTTTGGTTTAACAATTCAATTATCTTTAATGTTAATTCTTTTATTTCTGGTATTAAATTTTTCTTATCGAAGTCGTACATAAAGGGATCGCTCATAAAGCAAAGGTGGACAAAATCTATTTTGTTTTTATATTTAGGAATTTCTTTTTCCAGCAGATCCAATGCATTTTCAACTATTCTTGGTTTTCTCCAATCCTGGTAATCTTTAACCCATCCGAATTTCTTTGCCATCATCATTGCATAACAAGGAAACTTACACCCATGTTTGCACCCAACAACGTGATTAATTGTCCAATTACCATATTCAACTTTTGTCTCATAAAGTAAGGATTTTCTCTTTATTGTTAAAAGATTTGGAGTAACTGTTAGAATTCCATTCTTATAAAATTCTTTTCCACCAAACAAAGTTTGACCTAAACTCCTTTCTTTATGTTTAGCATAAATATCTTTAACTATATCTGTAATTGATAATTTTCTTGAGGCGAAAAGCAGATAACAAAGTTGTTTCATTTTAATTATTCTTATATGGAAGCATTAGGTGTTTCAAAAAATGGTAATTTTGCCATTTCTGCTTTATTTTGTAAATTAATATCAGATGTAACCAAGAAAACTCTGTGTGATGGATTATCCACTTGATATTCTATAACACTTGCAATAAATCTGTCATCATTATTATTTTTATCAAGCCAAGATAACGTATTATTGAAATTAGGTTCTTTAGCAATCATCTTAATTACAATAGTTTTATAAACAGCCACACCGTTTAATAAACTACCTTGTGTTCTATATCCCTTTATTCTATTGATTACTGATTCTACTTTTTTCCTAAAATTATCATCTCTATGAACAATTTTTAATTTATCTAATTCAGATAGAACTGTTGGCATTAATAATATTGTTATTTCCTCTCCAGCTAAATCTTTATAGCTTTTAAAATCTGGAGCTTTTATTAATGAATTGGTATCAGGTATTAAAATTATAAAATCTTCACCTTTAAATAAATTAATTATATTGTATATTCCACCAAATCGTTTTTTTATTTCTTCTATATTTCCATCGATTGTGCTCCTAATTACCCAGTCCGATTTTAATTCAATTTGTTTTTTTATATATTTTATAGATTCTTGAATTTTTGTCTTTTTGATGTCAAGAGATAAATTTTTTGTTAATAATAAAAAATGTTCTTCCCATTCACTAAATTTCTTTTTTAAATCTATTTGTAGCTTTTTCTGGTCGTCAGATATATTTTTATCATAAAAATATGGAGGAGCTATAATTGCAACACCTGAATGTGGATTATTGTGAAATTTCTCTATTTTTATAGTTGAAATAAAATTGCACAGGTTTTTTTCTATTTCTTTTAACCAAGTTTCAATTTTTTCTATATAAGTCATCCTATTAGATTATTTTTATTAAATTATCTATCACTCAAGTAGATAAGTAAAAAAATTATTATTGTAAAAATTTTAATAAGTCAATAGTTTAAGCCATCGTATTTTTTTATCTTTTAAAAATAAAGAAATAATTTCTAGTGAAATTTTTGGAAAATTTTCAAGGTTATTATTGTTTATTAATCTATTCCAAATATGATCGTAAGAGATATTTTTATTGTCCGGATTAATTCCTTTTCTGTCCTTACTCTTCATATGTATAATATCATTTCTTAATTCTTCCATTAAATAATACTTATTCCATAACTTTCCACTTTTGTCAAAATCTATATTTAAAATTTTAGGTAAAATATCACCAATTTTTATTTTTAAAGAAAGATTTCGTTCAATTTGTTCTTTATTATAAATTTCAGTGCATTTTTTATCCTGTCTTTCTATTTTATATTCATAATTATCAGGAATTATTTCATTAGCAAAACTTTCAAGTGCGGTATAAGAAAAAATAATAGATGATATATAATATTCTATACCATCGAATAATTCTTTATCGAGTTGTCTTAAATCAATTTTATTTAAGTCTTTTCTTAAAAAACTTAAATTATTGTTTGCCTTTTCTAAATTATTAAAAGCTAAGTTTAAAAACATAGCTGTTGGATTTGGTATTGGCATATTTAATACAATTCTTTTAATTTTAAGTAAATTCACATTTTCAACTATTACTCCTTTTTTATGTAAAACACCAGTATATGGAGATTTCCAGTCTTTAGACAATGTCGTTATAGCTTGTAACCTCCAATCTCTTTTAGAAATTCCGTCTAATTCTTGCATATGAAGCTTAAAAAATTTAAATTTTTACTAATATTAAAATAAGACACTCAGGTATTACGATTTACCCTTTTTTTATTATTTCTACTTCATGGGATTTAAGATTGTAAAATTGATAAATAAGTTGATCTAATTGATTTTCATATTCCTTAACAAGAGAATTTTTTTCATTATATTTAATATATTCTTTATTGTCAGTAAGATTAATGATTTTATTAACTAGATCTATAACAGGTTTTTGAATTTCATAATTGT
>CAYMPQ010000088.1:0-4529 GCA_964392345.1 uncultured Actinomycetota bacterium | reverse complement strand
TGTTAGCATTTCTCTTCAAGGTTAAGGCATAACCACTGCAAGTAAAATAATCAGAATACTCAAGCTCATCCGTTTTATCTGACTTTAGGAAAGCGTCCAATTCCTCTTTAGTTATTTTTTTAAATGTCCGATTTTCACTGCTTGGATTACATACGCTTTGAACTATTTCTCTTATCCCACTATTACAGCCATCCACAAATGCAGTTTCATCCTGTACGCTGATAGCCTCTTTCAAGCCTACCATGTAGCCAGCTTGTTTACCGGCTTCAGTAAACCCACTTGCCCACCCAATGCTATAACAAATATATATCGATAGCGTGGTAATCAATAAACTAACGACAAACAGGCAAATTTTCATTTTACCCATTTTATGCCACCAGCTGTATTATTAATTAAAAAATCGATCTGCTCTTGCCGCCCTTTTTGATACCAAAACGTAACGCCATCTTTTGTGCCCAACTGTTCACCACTAATATAGCCGGATTTATATAATGACATATCTTGATTGATTGGCGGCCAGATAGAATTCAACCCACCGTAGTAGCCTAGCCAAAAACCACCAATAGAAAAAATGACAATAACAATAATTTCGATGCCAATAAAAACGACTACGTTTAACTTCTTGACCATATTGTTAGATCATCTCGTGACTTCTATCGTAGGATACCGCATTCTATCGCATTATTATGACATATACAAGAGGCGGAAATTGCCGAGTAGACATGACATTAGGTGTACAAGCCTATATGCCATAAAAGATATGGTTTGATGGGGCACACCGATTGCTATTGTTATTTCCCGAATATGGTCTATAATGACGAGTATGACTGGCAGCAAAGACGGTGCTACAACGTGATTTATTATATTTGTATGGACATAGGATGCAGTACATAATAATTGCCATTAATGAGAGAATGTGATGAGGCGTAAAAGAGTGATTATAACAATTATCTGCGTAATGCTGGCGAACATGATATTAGTGGTTGGCTGCATAAGTCCGGCGCAAGAACAAATAATGAAAGGGGATAGCTTCCTTAAGCAGGGGCAATGGGACGAAACAATTGCGGCATACAATAAGGCGATGGAACTTGATCCGAAACTGAATATAGCTGAGCTAACGCCCAAACTTACAATAGCATATGCTAAACGTGGACACATCTATAATATACAAGGCGAATATGATAAGGTCATTAGTGATTACACAAAGGTAATTGATTTAGAACCAAATAATGCATGGGCTTACTATAACCGTGGAAATGCCTATACAATGAAAGGCGATTATAACAAAGCCATCTCTGATTACGATAAAGCGATAGAACTTGATCAAAACGATGCGTGGGCGTACAACAACCGCGGCATTGCCTATAAACTAAAAGGAGAATACGAGAGAGCCATTTCGGATTACGATAAGGCGATGGAACTGGACACGGAAGATGCTTGGGTATACTACAACCGCGGGAATGCCTATAAGTTAAAACACGATTACGCTAGAGCCATAACTGATTACAATAAGGCGATAGAGATGGATCCCAATTCAGATTCGGATTACAAGAAGCAGGCATATCAAAATAAATGGATGGAGCTGGATCCGAAGGTTGCTTGGGCTTACAATAATCGCGGTAATACCTATATTGTGATGGCAAGTAATTACGATAGAGCTATCGCTGACTACGGCAAGGCAATACAGCTTGATCCGAAGGATGCCATACCTTACATCAATCGTGGGAATATATATTACGAAAAAGGAGAATTGGGCAAAGCCGACGATGATTACGCAAGGGCAATTGAAATTGACCCGAAATATACCAATGCTCACGCTTTCCGCATACACGGGAATTCTTATCGATCCAAAGGAGAGTATGACAAAGCCATTGCGGATTATTCTAGATCAATTGAACTTGACCCGAATAGTGCAGGTGCTTACTTAGACCGTGGTATAGTATATGAATACACGAAGGAGTATGACAAAGCCATTGGTGATTATACTAAAGCGATAGGACTTGAACCGAATTACAGTTCGGCATTTTATAAACGCTGGTATTTATACAGCTTAATAGGTGAAACAAGCAAAGCCAGCAATGATTTCAACACATATACGCATATGATAAATGATTATGATGATGATCTGCCTCCACATCCTATTTATGAGGATAAAGGTGACCATGCGAAAGCAGAAGCTGATTGGAGGAAGGCAGATTAGTTGGGGTATAAATGAACGAAAATGCGCAAATGCTGAACCAGAAATCACCTGCGTCCTGGGTAATAATAGGGTTGAGGTCAGGGATTACCGGTTTATATAACTGACGGGTCACTAATGGTTAATGCTAAGGTCGTCGTTGTGGATCATTTCCAGCCGGTTTTCCAGTATAACCTGCTTCTGCTCAATGGCTGTCATACGGGCGCTTACGTTAAATAATAAAAGCAACTGTATCGCGATGGCTATTAACAGTAAAGCCAACCCTATTATTTGAAGGATAGAATTCTCTTATTTACACTCCTTCAATTGGGTGATATTATTGCGGGCACAGGAGGGAAGGGAAATGGATACCGCAACAGCATTACTCATAACAGACAATATAACAACGACACTAACAACTGTATTTAGTAAAAGTACGTCTTCATCTAATTTGGCAAACTTGAGTATTACAATCGCGCTAGGGGCATTATGTATCAGTCTTATAGCGCAAGGATACGCGCTATACGTGAAGGAAGAAAAGAAAAAGACGCTTGGACAATCATTTATGTTACTGGCTTCCATTTTTTTTGCATTATTCGCGGTATGGACTATAGCAAACACGATCGAACTTTGTCTTAAACTAGTTTTAATATCAATATTGGGCATTGGTGCTGTTATATATGGGATTATGATCTGGCGCAATAATAGAACAGATCCATCGCCTGAAACGGCATCTTTAAAAAATAGAGATTTAGCGAAAGAACTACTAATCATCGGTATTGATAAAACCAATTTTTCAAATAAAAATGGTGATTTAATAGAAACAGCTAAACAGATTGCCCAAGCATATAAGACTATTCGAGATATTATTAATTCTTGAGATTTAAATGTACTTCTTCTCATCATGGAAACCGTAACCAATATGAGCCGGGATAGGATGACTGGGGATAGACGACATAGGCTGTTGTATAGGAGACAATAAATATGACAAATACTACATTAGTGATTGCGCTACTATCTATAAGTCTTGCACTAACTTTGGGAGGCCACGCAGTAACAATAGAACCCCAAAAAAGAAAAGAATGGGGTAAAGCAATCGCTTTAGTTGCGCTGATACCTTTCGCTTTATCATTAATATTAATCTGGAATCCACAGCTTTCAGTAGAGACTTGGGCATATGTGGCTTTCTTTGGTTTACTGATACTTGCTTCGTGGATTGGATCAATATTTATATATAAATAGATGGATATTTACTATTAATCCATCCTCTAATCCTATTAAAAACATGCAATTATCCATAACTTTATAAAATGGGAGGCATCGCGTGGGGAAAGTTTTTTTCGCTTTTATTGAAATCTTGTTTGCCTGGATCGTGGTATATTTAGTTATTCTTTCTCCCCTTGATACATGGATAAAAGCTATAATCGGTTTCGCAGCTTTAATCCTCAGCATTGGCCTTATCATTCAAGCCTTTAAGAAGAATTAAAATCTGCTTTTCCAAAGCGGGCGGAGTAAACGGCTTTACTCACCATAGTGAACAGCGAATAATGTGCTGGGTAACTTTCAGGAGTGAAGCAATATCTTTCTATCAAAGGTGGTCGCCGATTACTCGGCCAACGCTGGGACTGATTGTACTTGCCAATAAAAACATATAAAATCTGTTACACTGATTCAATCATAATTTCATATCAGGAGAGATCTATGAAAACAAAGAAAAAGCGTGCCCTGGTAATTACACTGGGGGTCATACTGGCCATTGTACTTGTTTGCACAATAGGCTTCCAGGTATTCTTCAGGCTACCGCAACCGTCTTACTCCGGCACGCTGCAGATAGAAGGCCTCAAGGCCCCTGTCGAGGTGAGGACGGACGAACACGGCATTCCCCATGTATTCGCTCAGAGCAACGAGGACCTTTTCTTTGCGCAGGGATATATCACGGCGCGCGAGAGGATGTTCCAGATGGACCTTACGCGCCTGGCCGGCCGGGGTGAGCTGTCCACGCTTTTCGGCGACCGGATGGTCGAGACCGACAAGTATTTTAAAACGCTGGGCTTTTACCGCGCCGCCGAAGCTGAATACGGCAACCTCAGCCCTGCTACCAAAACGGCTGTCGATTCATATACAGGCGGTGTCAACGCTTATTTAGAAACAGCGGAATTCCTTCCTGCCGAGTACACCATCCTGGGCGGCAAACCCCAGGCCTGGAAGCCGGCCGACAGCATGGTGGCCGGGCTGCTGATGTCCTACCGCCTCAACTCCCCACGCGGGATCAAGCCGGTGCTCTACCAGATCTACAAGCAGGCGGGCCCGGAGATGCTCAAGAAGCTGCTGCCCTATATCCCTGAAGGGGCGC
>CAYMPQ010000087.1:0-4534 GCA_964392345.1 uncultured Actinomycetota bacterium | reverse complement strand
GTTTTTAAGATAAGATGGAGTTACTTGCTCAGGCAGGGTCACTTCATCAAATCTAAAGGCCTCAAAAGCCTTTACTGTATAAAACCCTGCTGCCTTAACAAGCCTTTGTCTCTTTGCTTCCTCCCGGCGTCCTACCTCCTGCTCTAGGAGTTTAAGCAAATACTCTTGATTACTCTCAGCCTCTATTTTTTCTGACATTTGTCCGATATGGCTGTTAAGCCTCAGCTTTTTTAGACATCTTAAAATATCGTCTGTAAACATTTACCTATCACCTGCCTTTGAAAGGGCCGCATCATATGCTGAAAGCTCGGGTATGTATTTTTTAAGCTCTGGAACATTTAAAGCAAGCTTTATGGGTTTGGGAAGGGCCACCTGCGTATTTAACAGGCTGTGCAGGTTTAGCAGGCTGTCTGTATCGGACGCGTTATGGCTAAGAGCACTTTCTACAGTTTCTACTGCCTTTTCAAATCCGCTCTTGTCTGAGAGTTTTGCAATTACAGAAAGGACCTTGCCTCGGGAGCTTTTATCGGACCTGTCCAGATACTCTCTTAAGGGATCGGGAAGCATTTTGTATATACCTGTATATTTTAATGCCCCCGGGCATCTTGAAAGCTGTGTCAGGTATGGAAGCCAGTTCATGGACTGCTGCTTAGAGGCTCCATAGAGCCTCTCGTGGACAGTGATGGGCCTGCAGCTCCCATCAAAGGGGTATTACACTGCCTGCAGTTATTTTGACCATAATATAGCTTCCTGCAAACTTTGGCGATACAGAATATTCATGAAGTCCGCCTTCCAAATAGAATTTCCCATATCCGTTTGTTTTTATCCTTATATATTTGGACGGGTCAAATGGAGAAGCAGGCAGTTTTAAAAGATGAGATAGGTCTTTTTCAAAAAGCTCATTATGGCTGGCTTCTTTTCTGTAATGGTCCCTGTCTCCATCCATTTCGCACAACGCAAAAAGATCTTTATTAAATAGAGAGAAGCTTTTGATTCTGGGCACCGGCACCAGCATATTTCTTCTATGGTATCCGACTTTAGCTTCAATATTTCCTTTTTCATGACCAGCCCCGATATTACAAAATACCGCTTCAAAGCCGTAGTGTTCCTTAAATCTTAGAAACTTTTCTGTCAGTTGCCTTTTTTCGCCTTTTAATACCTTTGCCACTATGGTCGAGGCATTGTCAAACCATATACAGAATGGAACCCCTCCAATATGGCTAAAGACAGATATTAGCCCTTCAAAAAGACACTGGGCATTTTCTCCTTTAAAGACCTGCGTGTATCCTTTATTACTATAGGGAAATGAAAGGTTTAAATAATTCCCGCTATAGAGCCTGTCATTTTCAGAGAACTGGCAGTCTCCGAAATCTGCCTGGGATTCTCCGGGACTGTGCTCCAGCGGCAGATACGCCCTGACATTTCCAAAGATCTCTTTTTTCTTGCCGCTTACATAGCCTGCAACTGTTCTGTAGGAACAATTAAAGTTCCCCTTGTATATCTTTTTTAACCTGTCAAAGACTCTTTTTGCAGTATGTCTTTGCTTTCTCTTTGCTTTTTTGTCTTCTGTAAGCCACAGGTTGATTTCTTCTTTATATGGCTCCAGTTTCAAAAAGGAAGCCTCTTTGTTTGCAGAAGATATCTTGCTGTTAAAATCATCTTTTTCCATATAGCCTCTTATTGTTTTCCTGTCAAGTCCTGTTTGCTTGGATATAGCGCTTACGCTCTTTCCTTCCTCAAAATATAGTTTTCTTATATCATGTACCTGGGTCATTGTTAGCATCTCCTTTAATGTCCTCCTTGTATTTGATTTGTTTGTCAACACAAGGGAATATTATAACTGGTGCCTGCAATGGCCCTCTTTGCAAAAGTGGGGAATTTTACTTTGCAATACTGGGGAATTCCTTTTGCAATACCGTCCTATTTGATTATGCAATAAACAGAAAAGATACCAAGAAGATTATTTATATAAATCATTAGAAAAAGATATTTTAAAAGAGGCTCTTCGAAAAGACTGGTATGAGGCACTAAAGTTCTTTTTCGATAGGTCTTTTATGAGAGGTAGAAGAGATGAGATCTCAGATGTATTTAAAGAAAGGGCATTTAAAGTTCTGAGTATTTTTGTTAATAATAAAGATTCAAAAAATCTAATGAATTTAAAGGATGATTTTTATGATAGTTTAATGGAAAACCTATGGAATGAAGGAGTTAATAATAAGTACGATAGGGAAATGGTTATAAAAATTATTAAATTTATTAATAATAAAGTGAAGAGAAATTTTAACATTGTTAACTATACTATTAAAAAAATAGAGAATAAAGAGTTACATAAAGTTTATTCTGAATTAATCGATATCAAACACATCGGTCATAAAATAAGTTCTTTTTACCTTCGTGATTTAGTGTGTGTATTTGATGATTACAAATTTAGTAAAGAAGAACAAGTGTATCTCCAGCCGATTGACAATTGGGTAGGAGAAGTTTTAACTAGATTAAACTTTTTTCAAGAATTAGCAATTACAAAAAAAGCAGACAATCTGAATGAGAGAGAATTATTTTTACTAAGGGGAAAAATAGTAGATAGATGTTGGGAAGCGGGTGTTTCTCCAGTTGAATTTAATCAAGGTGCTTGGTATATAGGGAAGAACGCTTTTGAAATCTTAATCAATAATATAGATAGATTTTAAATAAAATTATAGTAGATTAATAGAATTGATGAGATCTTTTCCAGTAACATGCAAATAAATTTGTGTAGATTCAAGACTTCTATGACCCATCAAATTTTTAATATTGACTAGGAGCTTGTCCGATATTTCATTGTTAAAACCCACATAAAACCATAACTATTCATATTATTTTAAAATCAAAAAATTTCCTTAAATTTATTACATAAATTTCTGTATTTAGTGGTATTTCTACCACTAAATGGACCCATACTCTTTATCTATATTGCTTGAAGGACCAGTTCACTATCTTTTGGACACCCCTTATTAGCTTTTATCTTATTTACTATCTTTTTGAAATTAGAAACCGCACATACAAGGGAAAATTCACCACTCGCCTTTTCAATTCCCCTTAAGCTAAACCGTCTAAAGCCTCCTGTCTTTATCTGGCCGAAGACCGGTTCAACAATAACTTTTCGTTTTGCATATATTTCTTTTGAGGAGTCTTTTCTCATCTTTTCTGCCACAGCTGCTAAAATTATTCCGCTCTCATCAGTATATATTGTCGCAGTATTACCTTTTTTAGCGCTGCATTTAAGGCTGCACCCCTCGCATACCATTTCTTCTGTTTTGTACACTCTATTTTTTCCACTTAATTTTAGTTCTAACCTGTGGCCGGCAGGACAGATAAATGTGTCTTTTTCGTTATCATATAAAAACTGGGATTTTCCTATTTTTTTATCTGTATCTTGTGATATGTCTTTTTCTCCCTTGCCAGTTGCTATATAGCCATCTATTTTACTGCCTTCAAGCGCTAAGATATTATCTGATGTTTTGTATCCGCTATCGGCGCTTATCTTTTCCGGATTCTTCCCTGTATTTTTTTCAATCTCATCTACTTCTTTTTTTAGTTCATTTTTATCATTTGCATTTTGTGTTAAGTGCTGGCCCACTATTATCTGGTTTTGGCTGTCAACGCTTATCTGGCCATTGTAGCAATACTCGAAGCTGCCTCTGCTCTTCATCATTTTAGCTTGGGTGTCAGCATAGCTTATCTGCTTTTTAGGATCTATCTTTTTATCGGGATTTTCCCTTTGTTCCCTTTCTTCAAGTTCCTTTTTTACCTTTTTAATCTTTTCAAGTCTTTTTTCCTTAATCTTTAGATCGTCTGGTATTGAGTAACCAGTGCCACTGTAGTAGATTTTGTCTTCGGTAGCATCTTCGTTTTCTGCCCTTTTTAAAAGTTGGCAAATCTCATGTTTTAGTTTATTTTCATTAGTCTTTAGGTGAGAATAACTTGCTGCTTTATGTTTTGAAGTATTTGCCATAAACTTTGAACCGTCTATACCAACATGGCCTAAAGATACTATTCCCAGGCTTGCAGCTATTTTAACACTTGCTTTAAAGCATTCTACAAAGAACTGCCAGTTATCTTTTCTAAAGTCAGAAAGCACTCTAAAGTTTGGGCAGTTTCTATGAGATATATACATAAAAGATAGATCCTGGCTGCATTTTTGTTCTATTTTCTTGAGCTAAATACTCCCTGACTGTAAGAATAAATAAGTATTGCTGTAATTAGCCTTGGATGATATGCATGCTGACCTATCATACTGAATTTTTCCTCAATACTTTTTGTATCGATCTGGCTTAAAATATCCTCATATATAAAGCAATCATGATCTTCCGGAAGCAAATCAAATACATTTGTTGCAAGTAGCTGCCTTTGATTGTAATCTGTGGGATCTTTTTTAAAGGGTACTGGCATTTAGTTTTCTCCTATAATAATTGTTTAAATATTACCTTATTATTATAGCACAATTGTTTAATTATTTCTATGTGTTTTTGAGTTTTTGCATTAATTATTTGCTGTT
>CAYMPQ010000086.1:0-4799 GCA_964392345.1 uncultured Actinomycetota bacterium | reverse complement strand
AAACCTTTCTTTTATAGCTACTATTAAATGCATATTTTACCATTTTTAAGCATTATATTTCTTACTTCTTTTTCCTAACCTATCATTTATATTCATATAAAAATAATCCAAAAGTATCACTGCATTAATCGGGAGAACCCATTTTTCTATCAATCCATCTAAGCCTAAAATAGATAGCATATTTTTTTTAAAAGCCTGTTAATTCTGATATGTCTTATTGTTACAAAACACAAGCTAAATAAGGATATTATGATAGTAAAAACCATTAAATAAATTAGGATTTATTTTAATTGCCAACTCCTAAAATATTCTAATTTTCTTATCATACTATTAAACTTTACCATAATCTTTCTTTATATTTTTAGTACTTTAACTTCGTAATTAAAATTTTTTCTTATTTTTACGCTTTAAAAATTTGTTAAAATCTATAACATTATCAGGAAGCCTTTCCTTTATCACATCCCACTGTTTCAGATTATTCTCTTTTCTTTTTTTCCCTTAATCTCCACATGATCCAGGAACTCATTTAGGTATTCTCTGTTTTCATTTATGAAATCCACCAGTCGCCTCAGCCTATATTCAAAAAAGTATTCAGGATCTACTCCTAGGGCTTTGGCTATCTTTTCTATATTTTCATCTTTTGGGGCAAGATTTTTTCTTTTTACAATGTTAACCAGGTAGGTATCAGATAACCCAGACTTAATTGCAATTTGCATGTATGATAGAGCAGATTTTTCTTTTAATTCTAATAGTGCATCAGCGAAGTCTTCGTTTGTATATTTTTTACCATTACTTTTATTAGTGTTCATACTGAAAACTATTATAAAACATTTTTTGGGTTTTTAGAAAAACTTTCTTGACATTTAGAAATATGAGGTTACACTGTTAATAGTAATGGTGTTACTATTATAAGTGAGGGTAAATGAATAAGCTAAAAATGATTTTAAAAGAGAAAGATAGAACAGTAAGTTTTTTAGTTAGAAGGACGGGTATATCAAGATATAGTTTAGATAAAATAGTAAAAGGTGAAAAATCACCAATAATTGAAGAAGCTAATAGGATAGCCAAAGCTTTAAGTGAGACAGTAGAAAATATTTTTTTGCTTTTGGTACAAACACTGTTGTAAGCAATGGTTATAATACGATAATCTAATGGAAATAACAAAAAAAAATTAAAGCAGGAGATAAAAAAATGAGGAAAATAGTATGGATCTTAAAACAATTATTACCTTTAATTAATTGGTCTATCTGTGAAAAAGGCAATAAAAGATACTTTACTATTTGGAAAATGTGATTTGGAAAGTATTTTAATAAAACTGAATTTGAAAGAGGGCTAACTAATTTTAACTAAATAGCTAACAAATTATGTCAATTGCAAAAAACAGATATTAAGGATAATTAATGATTCATTTATTTTTTAATTTATCAATTTCATGGGCAGTTATATTTATACAATCTTGTAAGTGGGTCACAATTTTTGCTATGCCCACATTAAAATCAATTTTGTTATCCTTATCTCTTAGCTCACTAATCAAAGATTTATATCTTTTTTTTATATATCTTTCTATATTTTTTATAATTCTCCTCTATTTGAAGTTTATAAATCCATTATCAATTCTACCAGAGAGGGGAAGAAATTAAAGGTAGACCAATATGATAGAAATAACCAGAGAAGAAATAGCAGAAGAAATAGCAAGAATAGTAGTTAAAAATGCATTAAGAAAGGTCAGAGAGAAGAAGGGAAGAGAAGGAAGGATAAGAGAAAGACCTGAGGAATTTTTTTGTAAAAAAAAGATGGCAGTGAAATATTGAGATAGAATAATGGAGGGAATTGATAAAAATAGATTGATTAAATTAGAAAGAGAAATGA
Organism: uncultured Actinomycetota bacterium; assembly: GCA_964392345.1. GTDB lineage: Bacteria > Actinomycetota > Humimicrobiia > Humimicrobiales > Humimicrobiaceae > JAUVXY01. The sequence goes on along the minus strand of CAYMPQ010000086.1, from coordinate 2,930 downwards.
AGATTTTAAAAAATAGCTCTGATAAATACCATCTAAATGAGAATAGATTATTTTTTTATACCATGCAAATGAAAATACCAAAAAACATTAGAGTTCATACTAGATAGAGGGCAGGTTGCTTGATTATATTAATTCCAAGAAAGATAAATTCATACCTGCAGCTGATGAAAGAAGTTTATTGATTAGGAGAAGTAAAAAAGATTTAGAGAAAAATGGAACTAAAAAAGAATTTTTTTTGTAAATGTATTAAAAAATGGCAAGAAAAAGAAATTATCCAGTTACAGCATGGTTAGATGAAAAAGAACTCATGCTTTTAAAAGATAAGATGTCAAAAACATACTTTAACCGAAGTGACTACATTAGAAAATGCTTACTTGGTAAAAAAATTACAGTTGTGCCTGGCATTAGAGAGATGGTTATTGAATTTAAAAAAATAGGAGGAAACCTGGATAAGATAACACGCTCAGTAGATAGCGGTACTTCAGCTGTAGTAGGGGATAATCTTAAAGATATAAAAGAAGATCTAAGGGCAGTATGGGCTAAGTTGGCAGTAGTAATGAAAAAAATATAAAGGGTAAATATTTATATGGCAGTTATAAAAAGCATACCTTCAAAAGGAAGAATAAAAAATATAATAAATTATATCCTATCAAAAGAAAAAACTGACAGCCGCATTATAAGCGGAAAGGACTTATCCCCGCAAAATGCTATAGATGAAATGAATACCACAAAAAAGCTTTACGGTAAAACTGGCGGCATTAGCTACTATCACATAATCCAGAGTTTTAAGCCTGGCGAAGTAGATCCAGATTTAGCTCACAAGGTAGGTATGGAGCTTGCTGAGGGGCAGTTTAAAGGACATGAAGTGCTGGTCGCAACTCATATTGATAAGAGCCATATACATAACCATCTCGTAGTAAATTCAGTATCTTTTGTAGATGGCCGTAAGCTAGTCTCAAATAGAAAAACCTTAAGAGAAATTAAGCGGGAAAGCAATAGAATATGCCTGCGTGAGCATCTAGCTACAATAGAAAAACCTTATGCTAAAAATCGCTACTCAATGGCTGAATATAAGCTGGCAGAAAAAGGTATGCCTATCTGGAAAGAACAGCTGCGCTCGGCAATAGATGAGGCAAAAGGACGTTCTAAAAACTTAGTTGAGTTAAAAGAGTATCTAAAGGAAAACTTCAGTATAGATATGAAGGTGCAGAATAAAAACTTAAGCTTTCTTCACCCGGATAAGAAAAAATACTGCCGTGGTAGAAAACTTGGGCTTGCTTACAGGAAAGAAGAAATTGCAAGGTTTTTTGAAAAGAGTCCCAAGCGTAATATGGTAAACCCAGGTTTACCATATAGAAGTGGTGCAGAAAAAAAGTTAGAGCATAAAAATAAAATTTTTATCTCTGGTAAGACTGAGTTTGGATTTAGTAAAGTCGGATCGGCAGTAGAGTCTATTGCCAGTAAAATTTCAAGAGATATTGAAAAAGAAAAAATAAGGGTTGAAAAGAAAAAAGAAAACCTCTCAAGATCAAGAGAAAGGTATGTGGCTTTAGGCAGAAGGAGAGAAAGATAATGGATATAAAAAAAAGAATTATAACATCTGTTTTAATACTTATTATTATATTAACTGTCCTTCCTATACTGTCATCAGTTTTAGATAAGTTTCTTGAAGTTTACAGATTTGATTTATCTCTAGTCCCGAAAAACTTTATAATAAAGACTGCTGCAAGCAGAAGTACTTATTTTAATTTTTTTACTAAAGCTAACCCAACTAACATTTTGGGTTGGGGAATACTTGGGCTATTTTTAGTATACTCGCTTTTTGGACTCTCAGGTTTAAAACTGCAGAAAAGATACGCGCAAAAAGATGACTATGGAAGCCACGGCACATCAAGATTTCAGACTCCAAGAGAAGTAAAAAAACATTATTTTAAAGATAATATAGGGTGGTTTTTAGGTTCAGACAGGCCCAATCTTTCCTACTCCATAGATATGCCCGGAGCATACCACCCCATAGCAAGCAGCCTTAACATGCAGGCACTGGTACTGGGAAGCCCCGGAAGCTTTAAGACCACAAGCTTTGTCATTCCAAATATATTTCACATACCTTATATGTATAGAAATTTAGATGAGAAAGGCGATATAATAATAACTGATCCCAAAAGCGAGATTTACTGCCTAACTTCCAAATACCTATCAGGTTGCGGTTATGATGTTTACGTGCTTGACTTTATAAACTTAAAGTATGGTGACAGCTTAAATCCCATAAATTATATATCAACTGATAAAGAGCTTATGGAAATAGCTGAAGGCTATATAAGCTCTGTAGCTGACTCAAACATTACATCTTACAGCAGCGATACTTTTTGGGAAGAATCTGAAGGCCAGCTGCTTGGAGCACTAATAGGTTTTGTAAAAAAGATATATCCAGAAGGTCAGCAAACATTTGGGGAAGTACTAAATATTTTAACTTCTGAAAATGTAAGAGACCCTAAAAAGGCAGTAAAATTTTTTGCTGATTATAATATTGGCGGAACGGCACTGCAGCTCTGGGATAACTTTCTTTTGGCAGAAGATAAGGTAAGGGCAAATATACTTATAGGGCTTGCGACTAAATTAAAGCTATTTTCTATAAAAGGTATAAAAAATATAACGGGCTTGACAACTGTAGATATTAAAAAAATCGGGGCTAAAAAGAAGAGGCCAATTGCTCTTTTTATACTTATGCCTGATAAGGACAGGACATTTTCTCCCATTATTAATTCTATAGTAACTACCATTTTAAACCAGCTTTATAAAACAGCTTACGAATATGGTAATAAACTGTACAACCCAACATTTCTAATACTTGAAGAAATGGCAAATATTGGAAGGATTCCAAACATTCAGGTAATGCTTGGCACAATGAGGTCCCGGCGGATTTATCCCAT
>CAYMPQ010000085.1:0-5181 GCA_964392345.1 uncultured Actinomycetota bacterium | reverse complement strand
AAAGAAGAAGCAATAAAAAGACTGGAAAGCTATAAAGATATATTAGCTGCTCAGTTATAGCCTGAACACCATCTCCTCAGGTTCAAGATCCCTTCCCTCTTCAACAACTCTTTTGGTAAAGTATGCAACTACCACTTCTTCGTTAGTGGGAACAATGTATACTTTGACTTTTGATTCTGGCAAGTCAGCTGAAATAAGCCCCTGCCTGCCATTTAACTCTTTATTTTTATTAAGGTCTAGCTTTATTCCCATGTATTCCATGTCTTTAAGGCATCTTTCCCTGATAACAGCTCCCTTCTCTCCAATTCCGCCGCCAAACACTATGCAATCAATGCCGCCCATAACAGTAGAAAAAGAGCCTATGTATTTTCTTATCCCATCTACAAATAGATCAATTGCTAATTTTGCTCTCCTGTTTCCTTCGTCAGATGCCTTAAGTATTTCTCTCAAATCATCTGTCCCGATTCCAGCAGTTCCATAAAGCCCTGCGTTATTTGATATTTCACTCTGAGCCTCTTCTGTAGATAAGCCTAATTCCTTCATTGCAAACAGCAGTGCAGTTCCATCTATGTCTCCTATCCTTGTACCCTGAAGCAGCCCTGAATTAGTAGAAAAGCCAAAGCTATTATCAATAGCTTTTCCCTCTTTTACCGCGCAAATAGAACTGCTCCCACCGAGGTGAATTGTAAGAAGCCTTATGTCTTCTGTGCCTTCAAGCTTAAAAGCTGCAGCAGACAAATAGCGGTGCGAAGATCCATGGAAGCCATTCTTTTTTATTCCTAATTTTTCATACCACTCCCACGGCAGCCCTGATATTTTCCTATACTCCGGTATGGAATGATAAAACGAGGGTTCAAAAACTCCAACCATTGGTACGTTTAGTATTTTTCTAAATTCTCCTATTGTTTCAATGTACGGAATATTATGGACAGGAGCAACAAATATGTATCTTTTCATTCCATCCAGTGCTTGCTGGGTTAGCATATTAGCCCCATTTTTCTCTCCAAGCACGCATTTAAAACCCATTGCTTCTATATCTTCAGTATTATTTATTACCCTATTTTTTATATACCAATCAAGGATAAATTTTATTCCGGCACCAAAACCTACAATATCTATAACTTCCCTGCTGCTGCTCCCTCCGCCAATTCTGCATACAAAATTAGATTCGCCTTCAGATTTTATTTTATCCAGATTTGCCTCACCTAAAACCTTAATATCATTTTTTTCATCGATATCAATGATTTTACTCTTGAGAGATGTGCTTCCAACATTGCCAATTCCAATAATCATTTTTATCCCCTATCTGCCGTGTTGATAAATTTAAACAATAATAGCTTAAATATAACAAAAGAGCTTAGGAAAATGCAAATTAAGTGACTTTTAGCGGCGATATTTGTGAAAAGCAAAGCAGCATTATTATTTACTGCTCTTTAGAATCCTATTTAAATCAAGCCTCAGTTGTTTAATTTCTTTTGCTATTGTATCTAAGCCTTCCCTGCTATCTTTGCGCGCAACAAAAAAATTGCTTGATTTATCTTCGTTTTTAAGTGAGTTTAATTTTTCTTTAACTGAGTAGCTTAGCAAGAGAGAAAGAGAGATATCCATCTCTTTTGCTACTTCTTTTGCTCTATTTACTAAGTCCTCGCTCAGCCTGAAACTGTACATTTTTTTCTTCATAGGAGTGCAATTCTAAGTTAAGTTGAATGCAATGTCAACTAAACCACGCCGGCATAAAAATTGTCTTCGTAGAGGATTATAAGGTGGTAAAGAAGATTCTGGATTATCTGGGGATAGGTGAACTGCAAAAAAATATCGTTAAAAGATTTCATAATGCATTTTTATCAATAGATTTGACAAAGGATTTAAGTCTTTTTGATATTAAAAAAATGAAAGGTGATTATAATAGAGAGTACTTTAGATTACGGAAAGGTAAACATAGAGCAATATTTTATTTTGAAAACAATGATATTTATATTGCTTATATAGGAAAACGAGAGGAGGTATATGGTCTATGGGAGTAACATCAATAAGATTAAATAAAAATGAAGAAAAAGTATTAATTTGACTAAAAAAAATTAAGTCACACCAATTTTAAAAACCAAATAGCAGAAATTTGTAAATTACAGTTTTATTATTCTGAAGTTGCATAATATATTGGATAAAGTCTTAAATTAAAAAGAATTTCTTTTTGGATTTTAGCGGTATTTGTTCTATTGTAATAAAGAAAGACTACTCTTTATTTAAAGATGAAAACAGCATTAATATATTCTGATAAATTAAAAAAATATGATTTTGGGGCAGGGCATCCTTTCAGAAGCGGCAGATTTGAATCTTTCTTTAAATTGTACGAAGAAAAGCTTGGGAAAAATAGAAATTTTGAATTAATAAAGAATGAAAAGGCTGCCACTGATGAGGAACTGGAGCTCTGGCACAGTAAAGATTATATTAAGGCTATAAAATCCCTGTCTGCTGGTTTGACTGTGCCGGCTCTTTATAGATACATAAGCCAGGATAATGTAAATCCAATAACAGGAAAATTTCCTGAAGGAATAGAGGAAGCAGCAAGAACAATAGTTAGAAATTCAATCCTTTGCTTTGATTATGTTCAACAGGGAAAAGATAGAAAAGCAGTTAGTATTGGTGGTGGTTTGCATCATGCAAAAGCTAACTACGGAGAAGGTTTTTGTATATATAACGATGTTGTTGTTTCTGTAAAATACGCCATAGAGAAATATAATCTTAACAGAGTTTTGGTTGTTGATACTGATGCTCATGCAGGCAATGGGACAAGTGAGGCTTTTTGTTGTAGTCCAAAGGTTTTATTTATTGACTTGCACCAGAAAGGGATTTATCCGGGGACTGGTTTCATTGATGAAATTGGCTCTGGTGAAGGTAAGGGATTTAATGTAAATTTTCCATTGGCAGCAGGAACAAGTGACATGGCATATGAATTAATATTTGATGAAGTTATTCTTCCCCTGGTAGAAGCATACAGACCAGAAATTATTGTAAGATACGGTGGCTCTGATCCGTATCCCGGTGACAACATAACTGAGCTGGGATTGACTTTAGATGGCTTTAAAATGGTAGCCAGAAAAGTTAGGGAGATGTCTGCTATTTGTGATGGTAAATCAGTTGATATGATTTGTTCCGGTTACAAGCCTGCTGCTCTGTCAAAGGTATGGTTAACTTTAATAGCAAGTTTAAGCGGTGTGGAGATCAATTTAGAAGATGAAATAAGTGTTGATAGATATGAAATGCTTGGTGAGACCAGAAATTTAATAAAGAGGGTAAAAGAAAATTTAAAACCATACTGGAAAATATTTAATTGAATTAAACCAAGAACTTAGCTGGCTTACATTTTATTTGAGATGCAAACTTCTTGAAGTAAATCCTTTTCATACTTCTCTTCTATTACATAGATTAAAAGGCAGATTGTCCTCCCTCTACTCAGTATCTATTAATATTTCATATAGAATTTGTATTGATTTTATTATTGAAGAAGACAAAATAATATTAATAGATATTGGCGAACATGATCAAGTATACTAAAATTCAGTGACTCCCAAGACTGGACAATGTTAACAACAGATTAGACTATTCTTTCGTGGAAAATAAATAATAGAAATAGTAGCTTGACAAATGATACAAAAATAGTATCATTATCATTAGGTTGATTATGAAGTTTATAACAAGAGAAATTGATTATGCTGTAAGGGCGCTTATTTATCTAGCTGGTAATGTAAAAAGGATCGTCCCGGTAACAGAACTTGTAGAAGAACTGGGTATTACCAGACCGTTTCTGAGAAGGATCCTGCAGGAACTGGCCAAGGTTGATGTAATTGAATCATATAAAGGCAATAGAGGTGGCTTTCGATTAAAAAAGAGCCCTGATGATATTTATCTAATAGAACTGGTGGAGATATTTCAGGGAAAATTCAGCTTAAATGAATGTATCTTAAATAAGGATATTTGCCCGAATAGAGGTAATTGTATTTTGAAAAGCAAAATTGAGGATATAGAGAAAAAGGTAAAAAAAGAGCTCGAATCCATAAATTTGAGAGCTCTGATAAATAAGAAAGGAGATTAAAATAGCTAAAAGACAAATAATAACAATAGATGAAGAAAAATGCACAGGTTGTGGAAACTGCATACCAGGTTGTCCTGAAGGAGCACTTCAGGTAATAGATAATAAGGCAAGACTTGTAAGCGACCTGTTCTGCGATGGATTGGGCGCGTGCATAGGTGAATGCCCTGAAGGTGCTATATCAGTGACAGAAAGGGAAGCAGAGCCTTACGATGAAACAAAAGTAATGGAAAATATAGTAAAACAGGGTAAAAATGTCATAAAGGCGCATCTTGAACATTTAAAAAATCACGGAGAGGCTGGATTTTTAAAGCAGGCAATAGATTATCTTAAAGAAAAAGGTATAGCCAATCCGCTTGAAGAAGAAGTAAAAGATAAAGCAGAAAAAAAACTTCCATGCGGATGCCCGGGGCCAATGGTAATGGACCTGAGTAAAAATAAATGTGAAGCAGAAGATACAGGAGTGAAACAGAAGTCAGAACTAAGGCAATGGCCGGTGCAGATACGTCTGGCTCCCACAAATGCACATTATTTTGATAATGCTGATCTTCTTATTGCTGCTGATTGTGTGCCGTTTGCTTACGGCAATTTTCACAAAGATTTTTTAAAAGGAAAAATGCTTCTGGTTGGATGCCCAAAACTTGATGATGCAGAGTTTTACAGAGATAAGATAACAGACATATTAAGTACCAATAATGTAAAGTCAATTACTGTTGCCCATATGGAAGTACCGTGCTGCTTTGGCATGGTAAAGCTTGCAAATGATGCTCTGTCAGAGTCTGGGAAAGATATCCCGGTTGAGGACATTATGGTTAAAGTAAACGGAGAAGTCGTAAAGAAGTAAAAAGTATAGCTCTTATGGGTCAAATTGATTTACTTTGTCTTTATTGCTTTAAAAATTAAGTAAAATTTAAATTATGGCTGACCGCTATATGCAATATTGGAACCGCAATAATGCCTTCAAATAAGAATATCTTTATACCTGAATTTCAAATTTTTATTTTATTTTTAAAATGATAAAAGTTATCGAATTTGTTTCAAAAAACTGTGATTCAGACACTAAATTTAGATAATTAATAATATGTAAATCA
>CAYMPQ010000084.1:0-5503 GCA_964392345.1 uncultured Actinomycetota bacterium | reverse complement strand
CCCAAGATCAGGTGAATACTCCTCAGAGCTATCTTTTACTAGCTTTAACTCATCTCTATCACTGCTGGCATCATATATTCTTCCCTTCCAGTATATTCCGGCACCTATTTTACTCTGCAGAATAGAATTTATGGAAACCAATATTATGTATAACACCGAGAGAGGATGAAGAAATGCATCAAGAACCCTGCTTTTAAACCTAATCGCCAGTACGCCCCTGATGACAAATATTATAGCAATCTGTAAAATTATCAGATTTATTATTATTGCAGGCAAATCATAAACTAAAATTCCAAGGGGAAGCAAGATAAAAGGAAATAAAAATAATATTGAAATAAGAATGGTAACAATAAATTGAATAGAAATATGAAAATCAAAAGCTGCAAAAATAACTTTTGAATACCCTTTTACCGCTCCGCTAAAATTCCTGTACATCCTGCAATATATATCCCCGCTCCCATCAAATATCATAAACTTATACCCGCATCTTTTTACCTGCTTTGAAATTTTTACATCGTCTAAGATTTCCTTCTTTATAGATTCATGGCCGCCAATTTTTTTATAAATATCTCTTTTAAATAATATAAATTGTCCTATTGCAGTACAAAACAGGGGATATCTTGACTTTTTTATAAGCACTAATGGTAGAAAGCTTAAAATTGCAAAACTGATAAATGTAAGTAGCATCCTCTCATGAATTGTTACCATTATCTGCGTTGGGTAAGCAGACATGGCATCCAGGTTGTTTGCAGTAAGACAGTTAACTGCATTTGAGACTGAGCTGCTAAGATGAATTGTGTCTGCATCTGTAAAAATAAGGTATTCTCCGCCTGCATGTTTTGAAAGCTGATGGCATGCATAACTTTTCCCCAGCCATCCATTTTTTAGAGGCTTTCCGGTAATTAGCCTTACCCTGCTGTCTTTTTTTCCCATCTGCCTGACAACCTGTCCTGTACCGTCACTGGAGTTATCATCAAGTACCAGGATCTCTATATTGGAGTAATCCTGCTTAAGCAGGGACCTTACGCACCTTTTTATATTTTTTTCTTCATCTCTTGCAGGGATAAGTATAGATACGAGTGGTTGTGAATTCTTTATTGAATCCGGAAGCATAAAACTGCCGGTACTTTTAAACAGGATATTGTTTACAATAAAGTTGGTGAGCACTACTAAAAGAGCTGCTGTGACTGTATAGTGATATAATAGTAGAAAATTCATAATAAATACTAAATATAATTTTGGCATTTAGTATAACATATCTGGTGTTACTTTCCCTGCTATTGCGTAATAATTCTATGTAATTTGAAAGAAACAATACATTCTAAGAAATTAGGTTTATCAGTGTTTTGGCATTTTCAACTGCGTAGCCATGTATGTCATTGTTAAAATACGTATAACTGCTTATGCCATTTTTTTGATATTGCTTTACTATTTTAGCAACTTTTTTAAGTTCAATCCCGGTATAATTAGATGAATACAGCTCTTTCCCTCCGTGCATCCTTATATAACAGAAACTTCCAGCTACTTTCTCATGATAAGGAAACCCAGGAGAATTTGAGATCACAATTGCGCATCCTTTGCTGTCAAGCATATTGTATACCTCGTCACAGAACCAGCTCTCGTTTCTAAACTCAAAAGCATATTTGTAATCATCGGGCAGTATTTCTAAAAAATCTTTAAATCTGCTTGTATTTTTTTTCATATTTGGGGGCAGCTGAAATAAAAATGGTCCCAGCTTGCCTTTAAGTTCTTTAGCTGACTTAAGTAAATTTTTAAACGGCTCGCCGCAGTCTTTTAATCTTTTAATATGAGTTATATATCTTGATGCTTTTACAGCAAATAGAAAATTATCTGGCGTTTTTTTTGCCCAACTATTAAACGTCTGTGGTTTTGGCAAGTGATAAAAGCTGCTGTTTATTTCTACGGTGCTAAAATGCTCCGAATAGAAAGAAAGCCATCCAGTCCTTGCTAAACTTTCAGGATAAAAAATTCCTGACCAGCCGTCATAGCTCCAGCCTGATGTTCCTATATATATTTTAGGGCTTCTCATATGCGCTTTTTATATTTGTATAATCAGATATAAAAACTAAAACTGGACTTCAAATGCTGCTTTTACAGGCAATGCGCACTTCCCTGCCAGTATGTGCAGATTCTTTACCAGATATCCCCCAGGCAGTTTACAAATTCATAAGTTTTCCTGTCCACCAACTTGAGCTTGCCTATTGCGTCAGATATAGGCACATTTTTTGGTCTTTCAGACTTTACCCCTACCATCATTCCAAATTTATTATCCAGTACATTGTCAGCTGTTCCTCTTGCAAATACTGTGGAAAGGTAGCAGTCATAAGCTGAAGGTACCCCTCCCCTCTGTAGATATCCCAATACATTGACCCTTGGTTTTATGCCAATTTTTTTATCTATCATTTCAGCAAGAGAATACATTATGCCTCCAAGCTTAACATTTCCAAACACATCTACATCTTTCTGCAGCAGCTGGCCCCCCTTTATCTTTACTCCTTCTGATACCACAAAGAGGCCATATTTTCTACCTTTTTTTCTTCTCCTTGCAATAAGATTGCATATTTTATCAACATCTGCTGGAAATTCTGGGATAAGCGCCCCATCTGCACCCAGAACCAGAGCACTTCTAATAGTAAGAAAACCGCTGTCTCTGCCCATAACTTCTACCAGCATCTCTTTTTCATGAGATACATTAGACGAGAGCATCATTGTAGTGGCTGAAACTATATTCTTAATAGCACTGTGAAAGCCAATGCTGTAATCTGTACCACATATATCATTATCTATGGTCTGAGGCACTCCAATTACATTTATACCCTCCATGGCCAGTTTTGAAGCCACCGTTAGCGTATCATTTCCTCCTGCACACACCAGAACATCTATTTTTTCGTCTTCTATGTTTTTAAGTATTTTACTTACTGCTCCTTCAATTTTATAAGGATTGGTTCTGGAAGTTCCAATAATTGTTCCGCCTGTCCCGCATATATTATCAACCGTTTCAATACTTAAATCTGTAAATTCATTTTCAATTAATCCCCTGTAACTATTCTTAACCCCTGCTACTTCAATATCTTCCTTCCTAAGAAGTATTACAAGTGTCCTTATAAAATCATTTATTGCAGAGGAATCTCCACCACCGGTTAATACAGCTACCTTTTTAGCAGTCCCCTTTATATTGATCCCCATAATTACTATAACCTCTCCTTTATAACAAAAAATATTTTCCCTGGGAATTTTGCCACTATGCTTGTTTATTTTTCTTCATATACTTTTTTCATGTCCTCAAGCGTAGCAGGCTCGTAGTCCCCTGCGTGCCCTGTTGTCCCAAAGGCTACCATCTTCCCCTTGACCATTTCATAAACAGCTTCTCTTGCTTTTCCAAAATATTCCCTCGGATCAAATACATCAAGTTTTTCAGAAAGACATTTTCTTATGGCGCCAGTCATTGCAAGCCTGCCATCCGTGTCAACATTTATTTTTCTTATTCCCCTCTTTATCGCCTGCTGTATGCTTTCAATAGGAACCCCCATTGTCTTTTGCATGTTCCCACCATACTTGTTTATTATGTCAATAAGCTCCTTCGGAACAGAAGAGGACCCATGCATAACAAGGGGGAAATTTTTAAGTCTTTCTGACACCTCACTTACTATATCAATTGCCAGCTTCGGCTCAGCTTTAAATTTATAGGCCCCATGGCTTGTGCCGATGGCAAGAGCCAGCGCGTCTACACCTGTTATCTCCACAAACTTAACTGCTTCATCCGGGTCAGTTAGTCTTACTTTGCCTGAACCAACCCCGTCTTCTATACCCCCAAGCGTACCGAGCTCCCCTTCCACGGTTACGCCAAAGGCATGGGCATATTCTACTACCTTTTTTGTAACTTCCACATTTTCATCAAAAGTTGTAGGGGTTTTAGCGTCTTCTTTAAGAGAACCATCCATCATAACTGAAGTAAAACCTAGCCCTATTGCCATTTTGCAGGTCTCCAGGCTATTGCCATGATCAAGATGCAGTGCAATTGGAATATCCGGGTTATCTTCACAGGCAGCAGCAACTAAATGTTTTATATATACCATATTAGTATATTTCAATGCCCCTCTACTTGCCTGAAGTATTACTGGAGAAGCAGTTTCCTTAGCTGCTTTCATAATACCCTGGATTTGCTCCATATTGTTTACATTAAATGCTCCAACTCCGTAATCTGCTTTTATGGCTTCATCCAGTATTTGTTTCATAGGAACTAGCGGCATTTTAACCCCCTTATATCTCTGTTTTTTTTACAATTAAAAAAGATGCTTAAAAATATTAATAAAAAAGACATAACTAATATAAATAAGCTTTAGTAATTATATCATTAAAAAAAATGTTTTCTATAAGATAATTGAAATTAACATCAAGCGAAAATACTTTCTTACGCTTAGATTTCTTAGAATAACAGACTAAACTTTTTATGGCTCAACAATAATATCTGCTGCCGTTGGTCTTACCCTTAAAAAATCACTTCTATTTAAAGTTAATAATTTATCCACTGTAATTTTATCTATTACATATGCAATTAGCCCATCATAACTTGAACCACCACTAATCTGATTCTCTACCAATCCTTGTAGAACAGATTTATAATCAGTTTCTGCATATGTTATAATCTCAAAATTTTTAATTACATTTTCCCGTATTAGCTGCCAAGCTGTTGCTGGAGAAATTCTTGGACTTACTGGTAATGATGTAAACACAGAATATAGCTCAATTAAAGTATGTGATGATATAATTCCCTCTATTACACCTTTTTTAACTTTTTGAAGCCATGGTAAAGACTCTCCATGTTTAGGATGAGCTTCTATGGTAGCTGCTACAATAACAGAAGTATCAAAAAGAACTCTCATTATCACACATCCTTTAAAATATATTTAATTCGACTTTGACGGTTCTTCTCTAAAAATCCGTCAATAGATTCTGTTAACTCTGCCCTTACAACCAATACACCATCTTTATTTACAATAAACTGCTTTTCTAATCTTGGATGTAGTAAAATCCCTTTTGTTACCTCTTCAATACCTAATTCTACATCTTTAGAAAGACCAAAATTATTTCTAATTTCCTTAGGAATTACAATTCTACCAAACCGATCAACTGTAGTCTTATATTTTTTCTTCATAATAATCAATGCTCTCAAATAATATTTTATAAATAATTATTTGCCATTATACAATGGTTTTTGGCAAAATTCAATGCCATCAATTACCCCTGTTATAAATTGTCACATTAAAAACTATTTAAAATAAGATTGGAATAAGACTACCTTAAATATACTTAAAATCAGCAATTAATAATCTTAATAAAATTTTCTAAATAATCCTACTATATATAATAAGCTCTAAAAGGAAGTATTTACAAATACAGATAAAACAGATAATATTCTGAGTTGTGGCGCATTCGTCTAGTGGCCTAGGACATAGCCCTCTCAAGGCTAAAACAGGGGTTC
>CAYMPQ010000083.1:0-5677 GCA_964392345.1 uncultured Actinomycetota bacterium | reverse complement strand
TGAAAGTTATGAAAATAATTTTAGTGTGGACAAAAATAGGGAAAAAGTGTAATTTTTACTTGCGGAAAATAAGTTAAAAAGTAAAGTAAGCATTATTTTCAATCTATTTAATTGCTATTTTATAACTTTCTCTTTATTCCCTACATAAAAAGAGAATTTTTATTAAGAAGTGTCTTCTTAAGAGATGTCATTGTTGTAATTATAATACTTGCGAAATAAAGGTTTTTTTGGAAAAGCTAGAAAAAGTCTTAAGAGAAAAAAATAAAAGTATAAATGGGATATACATATCATCATATATACCAAGAAAATGTGGAATTGCAACATACACAAAGGATTTAACTGGAGCCATTAACCTTATTAATCCATACTCCAAAGCAGAAATCTTTGCACTGGTTAAACCAGAAGATAAAATCAATTATCCCCCTGAAGTTAAATTTAAAATCAACCAATATAAAATTAATTCCTATATTAAAGCTGCTGATCATATCAATAAATCAAGAGCAGATATGGTTGTTCTGGAACATGAATTTGGTTTATATGGGGGTGAATTTGGGGAATATATTATTAAGCTCATAGAGCTTGTAAAAAAACCCCTCATTGTTACCGCTCATACAATACCCTATGATGCCAGTAAAGGATACGGCCTGGTCTTAAAAGATGTAATCAAATTTGCTAAAAAAGTAATAGTTATGATGCCTCAAAGTTTGGGAAAACTTATTAAGGAATACAATTATCCAGGAGAAAAAATAGAAATTATCCCTCACGGTGTTCCCGACATACTCCTGGAGCCTAATTGTAAATACAAAAAGAAAAAAGGATTAGAAGACAGATTAATACTTGGTAATATAAATCTCTTATCAGAGATTAAAGGACTTGAATATACATTAGAAGCCTTAAGACATATAAAGAGGCAATTTTCTAATGTATTGTACTTGATAATTGGTCAGACACACCCTGTAGTGCTACAAACAGTTGGTGAAAAATACAGAAATTTCTTAAAAGAAAAAATAAAATTATATGATTTACAAAAAAATGTGAAATTTATAAATAAATATATATCTTTAGATGAACTCGTCGAGTGGTTAAAAGTTATAGACATTCATGTAACTCCATATTTGGATCCACAGCAGTCAGCTTCAGGCGCCCTGGCGTATGCAATCGGAGCTGGTAAAATATGTATCTCTACACCTTATCTTTATGCAAAAGAAGTTTTAGCAAATGGCAGGGGTTTAATCGTGCCTTTTAGAGACTCTCAGGCTATTGCGGATGCAGTGACAGACATATTCAAAAATCCACAAAAAAAATCAGCAATGGAAAAGAAAACATATAAGTTCGGAAGACTGATGACCTGGTATAATATAGCTCTTCAACATCTTACATTATTCGATGAGGTTATAAATAAAATTAAAAATTCTGATTAAAGTAAATCAATAAAAACTCTTAAATAGTTCAAATAAATATAAAAAAACCATTTTTAAATTATATTAAGAAAGTTATTATGGACCCTCTTAAAAAATTAAGATCAATGACCTCAGATATTGGAATCTATCAGCATGGAAAGTTAAATAAACCTAATCTTAAATTTGGATATGCTTTGGAAGATCAGGCGCGGGCACTTATCGTTGCTGATGAGTTTAAAGATAAAAAGCTGCAAACGATTTATTTAAATTTTATCCAGAGCGCTCAAAGAGAAGATGGCCTGCTTCATCATTTTTATTTTTACAATAATGATAAAGGCTTTAATAATGGCGAGGGTCACTTTAGAAGTGAAGAATATACTTCAAAATCAAATGTGAAGGAAGCTTACGGTATAACTTTATGGTCCCTTTTAGCAACAAATATTAATAAAGATAATGATCTAAAAAAAATTATCAAAAATTTAATTAAAGATTCTTATAGCTGGACTTCACCAAGAGCAATATCATCAGCTCTATTAGGTTTAATAAATCTTGATGATCACGACAGTTTGGAAAATGAATTAAAAACAAAGTTACACAATTTTTATTTTAATTCATGCTCAGATGACTGGGAGTGGTTTGAAAATTATCTTGTATATGCAAATGCTATTATCCCCTGGGCACTTTGGGAGATTTACTTAAAAAGAAAATGTAAAATCAGTTTTGAAATCGCCAAAAAAACAACAGAATTTTTATTAATGAACTGCCAGGAAAATAATATTCCCTCGCCTATTGGAAATAATGGCTGGTATCTTAGAGGTAAAGACAAAGCGCTATTTGATCAACAGCCAATTGATGCTGGATATATGGTTTGCTGTCTAGAAAAAGCATACTATGCAACAAAAGATAGTTTCTACTTGACCTGGGCTGAAAAATGGTATAAATGGTTTTGGGGTAATAATATAAAAAATACTATTCTTATAGATGAAAACTTTGCATGTTATGATGGATTAAATCCGGAAGGTGTAAATTTAAATCAAGGAGCCGAATCAAACATATGCTTTTTAATGGCATATCTTGCTGCCAGGAGATTGGGAATTGCTAAATGATTTAGAAATCAGGAGGTAAATTTATTTCTTCTCCTTTTATTTTTTGAAGCCTTGCAAGTATATATGCTTTTTTATATTTTTTAGCGATTATTTCCCAGGATACAACTTCATTTAAATATCTTTTCAGATTGCTTGACATTGTATTTCGCAAATCCTTTTCACAAGCTAACTTAATAACCTTTTCTTTTAGCATTTGCCTATCAGTAAACAGCAGTCCGCCTTCATTTTTAAGAGTCTGGGCAGTTAATCCTTCTAACGGAGCAGTTGTGACATAAGGTTTGTTTAAAGAAATAATTCTTGCCAATGTTCCTGATTGGGTTTCATCAACTGTGGGAAGCACTATAAAATTACAAACTGCCATTACTTTATAGTAAATATCACCTCTGGGAATGAATTCGTAATAGTGAGCAACACCTTTATTCTCTAAAATTTCTAAGCTTTTTTTGTAATTATTATAATCCTCTAAATGAGCCGCATCTCTTATTGTACCTGCAGCAAGTAAATCCCAATCCTCACCGGTTTTTACTTTTATTTCCTTAATTATTTCTTCCCACATAGAAGTCAAAATATCCCATCTTTTATTTGACTGTATCCAGCCCACAAGACCGACTAGATTATTGCTTAAGTGCTTGATCTTGTTTAAACCCAGTTCTTCCTTTAGCTTCGGGATCTCGGTTTCACTCCAATTCTTATCAACTCTTGCTCCATGGGGTACAATCATAATGTTTTTGGGCATTTGCCATTTTATTTGTGTAAAAGTCCAATTGAGTCTCCATTTTTGATATTGACTTTTAAATAAAACTATATCGGAATCTTCACACAGCTGATAAATAAAATTTTCTTCAAAATCCTTTAATCTCCCATGGACAGTATGTGGTTCAACTACTATGGGAAATTCATTAATAGAACCTAAAAATTCTATAAAACCCTGATTTCTGTCCCCGATACCTCTATTGTCTATATGCTCATATAAACCGTATTCATGTTCTATGTGAATAACATAAGGCTCTAATTTCTTAATTTTTTCTGCAACCGGTTTCCACCAAAAACGATTGGAGGTATCGATAATCGGATAAACTCCTTTCCCAGATCCATCAGTATGACTAATAACCAGGACTTCTCTTTCTGGATTTGCTTTTTGAATGAATTCACGAGCTTCTTCACAGAATGTGGCTATACCACATAATCTGGGATAATAACTGGATACGAGTACAATTGGATTTTTCTTAGACATATTTAATTATTTTTTAACTCTTCCAGCATTTAAGACTGCCTTATTTTCAAATGGTAGATTAGTCTTTTCTAAAATAATACCTTCGCTTTTTATATTTAGCATTTTCTTTCTTTTGCTCTTAATATTTTGTAAAAAGTTTAATAACCAATTAATTATTTCTTGAAAGGTATTATGACACAATAAGCCTTCAATGAAAATGATCAATAATATTTAAAAATTGTGTAATGGTTTTTTAATTTTCCAAATACATGCCCTTATCTAGAGCTTCTTTTTCGGTATAAAGTCACAGTATAGTGACAAAAAATTCGTCACAGTATTAAAATCAAAATGTATCTTAACTGGTAAAAATATATCCTAAGAACCTCTGTTCCATAAAATAGTGGGTCATGCTTTAGACTCAGATCACTAAACTTCCATTGGAAGTTTTAAAGATGGCCATAAAAGGTAGAAATACTTGCATTCTGGTATTATAATATTCTGTTTAATTGCAGGTGGTGCTTTATTTGGTATATGGGGTTTACTTATAGCAAGTACCTACAGTAACAATAATTCAAGAAACACTAAGGTATTATTTAATAGAAAAAAGAAAATATTATCCTGATATAATTCTCTTAGAGATTTTTTTATTTTTTATAATGTTAAATACTATAAAAAACACCATGATAAATGTTTAGCCAACCCTTACCCGTTTTGACGGGTGTGGCTCCCGGTCCCACCTTCATTTCATCCCAGTGGTAAATCAGGGGCTTGATTACAATTTTGGAATCTCCCCAATGAATCAGGTCTGGAGAGTAGGATATCCAGATAGACCAGGGAGATATTTCCGAGTGGGGGCGGTCCAGTCGAACATAACGGTTATTAATCTTTTCAGGGAAAAGAACCACATTGCGATAGTCTGCCTGCGTAATCAGCGAAACACGTTCAATGCTCGTAAAGTCATTAGTTTTTGCCAGTACCACACGCACGCCATGTTTGGAGTACGCACTATAGGTAATAAGATATTCACCACCCATGACGCAGATACGGGGGTCTTCCACGCCATATTCCTCATAGGAAGCAAATGGCTCCACATTCGCTGGAGTTATAAATGGTTCCGGCTTGACTTTAAAACTTAGCCCATCATCGCTTTCTGCAATACCGATTATCGAACGGCCGTTACGACGGTGGGATCTAAATAACATGATATATTTATTATTATGCTTTACCACACCAGCATTGTGCACCGTCTCCACTGGATAAGGAACATCATGCTTAGTCAAGATGGGATTCTTCTCATAACGTTTTATGATTGGTTCATTAATTCCTGCCATAATCATCCTCCAAGCTTTCGATATCATCTTCTTTAAAATAATCACCAGTCTGGATTTCAGTGAATACCATATTTTTGAACCCCGATTCTGGATGCAATACCATGTTAGCACAGGTAAATCTATAGCCTGGCCTGATATCAGCTCGATGTCCCTACTGTTTTTAGTCACCACCGCCTTGCCACTGATTATATACCAATGTTCAGATTTCCTGAAATGGCGCTGGCAACTTAAACGCTTACCCGGGTAGACAGTAATCCTCTTGACCTTATGATCTGGAGCATCCGAAAGAATCTCATAAAAGCTCCGGGGTCTATGATCCTCACACTTTTTTCTGCCTGATAATCTTTTCATAAACTCCTATGTAATCTTGCACCATACGGTCCGCACTGAACCGTTCCCTGATCAATTTGCGGCATTGGAACCTGTCTAGTTGCCTGGCTTTGACAACAGCTTCAGCCATCTCATCCAAATTATGCACAAGAAAACCTGTGATACCATTAGCAATGATTTCCGGCATACTGCCCCGATTAAAAGCAATTACAGGTGTTCCACAAGCCATGGCCTCCACTACGGAAAGCCCGAAAGGCTCGTCGAAGTTTATGGGATGTAATAGGGCATATGCGCCAC
>CAYMPQ010000082.1:0-5873 GCA_964392345.1 uncultured Actinomycetota bacterium | reverse complement strand
AATTTTATTTTAAATATTAAAGAAGATATTAACGAAAATGATTATATCAAAATAGCTCCTTGCTCCTCCTGCTGTTAAAAAATTTATCCCTTCTTTTTTTGACAGGAAATAATATAATATTTGTAGTATCTGTTTTTTCTGAAGATTATTATGGCACATCACTGAAAGTGAGTTGGTGTCCACATGAAATCCGGCTTACTCAATTACATAGATGAATACATAAAATCCAAAAATAGGTATTTTTACTATAAAGACAA
This sequence comes from uncultured Actinomycetota bacterium, assembly GCA_964392345.1. Classification (GTDB taxonomy): domain Bacteria; phylum Actinomycetota; class Humimicrobiia; order Humimicrobiales; family Humimicrobiaceae; genus JAUVXY01. The sequence continues at coordinate 5,616 of CAYMPQ010000082.1, read as the reverse complement.
GTACCGCACATGGTCCTGGAGCTACAGGGAAATATATCAGCATGCCAGGCAGTTTGCTGGCCTGCTTCAAAACCTGGATATAGGCAAAGGTGACAGGGTTTTACTGAAAGGGCCAAACTGTCCTGAATGGGTTGCAGTTTTTATCGGATGCCTTATATGCGGGGTAATTGTTGTTCCACTGGATATAAATTCAAGCCATGATTTTGAGTCTAAAGTACAGAAAAAAGTTAAGGCAAAGCTGCTGGTTTGCCCGCGAGGAGATAAGGTAGAATCTTTAAAGCTTAAAAGTATTTATTTTGAGGATCTTGAACGGTGCTTATCTTCTGTACTCTCTGCTGCTGATTTATCTTGTTCTGTTGCTGCTGATTTAGCTGAAATAGTTTTTACATCAGGAACAAGAGCTACTCCAAAAGGCGTAATGGTTACCCATGGTAATATAGAAGCTAACCTTAAATCTATCCAGCCAGTAATTGGCAAGTATAAAAAGATGTTTCGTTTTATGTTCAATCTAAAAATTTTGTCCATTGTCCCCTTAAGTCATATGTACGGGCAGATGATAGGCATATTTATTCCTCTTATGATTAGCAGCTCAGTAGTATTTATGAGTAACCCGAATCCTCATGCAGTTATTAAAACTATCCGGGAAGAGAAGATATGGATTTTAGGACTGCTTCCAAAGTTTATGGAGATATTGAAAGATTGTGCTATCAGCAAGTTAAGCCTGGACTCAAAAAAATTCATGGAAAAATACCGGAAGATGAAAACAAAACGCTGGCAGTTCAGGTTATGGGCTTTTCGCAATATTCACTTTAAACTTGGGTGGAGGCTTGTTGTTATCATGGTAGGAGGTGCTGCTCTGGATGGTTCTGTTGATGAATTCTGGAGATGTCTTACTTATTGTATGTTCCAGGGTTATGGCCTGACAGAAACATCGCCACTTGTAACTCTTGCTGATCCTACACAAACTGGGCCTGGTTCAATAGGCAAAGTTCTGGAAGGTCAGCAAATTCGCCTTGTCAATAATGAGATATTAGTAAAAGGTGCTAATGTCAGCCCGGGGTATTACAAGGATTCTTTAAAGACAAAGAAAGCATTTGTTGATAACTGGTTTAAAACAGGTGATTTAGCAGAGATTGACACGGATGGCAATATTTTTTTTAAGGGCAGGAAAGATGATGTAATTGTCAGATCAGATGGTGTAAATATTTACCCTGAGGATATTGAATCGGCTGTAAAAGCACTGGATTCGGTTAAAGACTGTGCAGTTATTGGACTGAAGCATAAAAATTTTGAAGAAATCCATGCTGTTTTGCTGCTTTCTAAAGAAGCCGGTGACAACCCAGGCGAAATTATACATAAAGCTAATAAACATTTGAGTGCGCAGCAGCATATTGATAGTTATAGTATCTGGAACATGAAAGATTTTCCGCGTACATCAACTATGAAAATTAAAAAAAATGAACTTGCTGAAGCAATAAAAGCTGGGAAGGCAGAAGGCATGGAAGAGAAGTTTTTATCGGGTAAAACTTCTGCAGAAGTTTATAAAATACTAAAATCTTTTCATAAGGTGAAAAAGGAAGATATTAAACATGAAGCTAAATTGAAAGATGACCTGGGACTTGATTCATTGGATATAATCCAACTATCCTGTGCAGTTGAAGACAAGTATAATATAGAAATAGATGACTCGTACATATCACAGGAAACTTCGGTTGAAGACATTGAGAAACTCATTAAGTCACCGCCAGAGGTTTCATACAGGCTTCCTTTTTTCAGCTTCCCATACTGGCGGCCGATATGTTTTGTTAGAACTATTTTTCAATATATTCTGTATCCTTTTATATCGGTATTATATAAGCGCAAAGTATATGGAAAAGAAAACTTAAAGAATTTAAAAACCCCATTTGTACTTGCTGTAAACCATAGCAGCAACATGGATACATTTGCTATTCTTTACTCTCTGCCTTTAAGACTGCGACAGCGCATAACTGTAATGATGTCAATAGAGTATCATTTTAATCACTTTTTTTATCATAAAGGATCATGGCCCATACGTTTTATAGAAGCTGCAGGATTTTATCTGCTGGTAAATCTGGCTATTAATGCCTGTCCGCTTTCACGAACACATGGGTTTAAACAGATTATGGAAAATATAGGCAGACTTTTGGACAGTGGATGGTCTACTCTAATTTATCCTGAAGGAAGAGTGACCACAAATGGTAAAATAAAAAAGTTTGAATCAGGTGTCGGCATAGTTGCATCTGATATGAAAATCCCGGTTGTCCCTGTTAGAATTTGCGGACTTTTTGACATATTGCATCACGGAATACTACCTGTTGGCCACCTGCCGAAGCGGCCTTTAGTGACTGTAAAATTTGGTAAACCTCTTACATTCAGAGGTGAAAATTACAGGGAAATTACTGAAAAGATAGAAAAAGCCGTGCGTTCTCTTTAGATTATTTAATAGTTTCAATTATATTTCTTTTTATATGTTTTAACTTTATATTATTTTTGATGGCTAAAAAAAATATATTTTTTTATAATTTATAGTTATGGGTATTGATGGTAAATAAAAAGAAGCTTGACGAGTTATATGAAAAATATAATAGTCGCAGATTTGTTCACCCTGATCCATTGGAGTTTTTATATAGATATGACGATCCTTGTGATCGCGAAATAGTGGGCATGGTTGCTTCTTCACTTGCCTATGGGAGAGTTGCTCAGATACTGAAAAGTGTTTCCTATGTTCTTGACCAAATGTCATCCCATCCTTCAATTTTTTTAAAAAAATGTACGCTCAAATCACTAAACAATATCTTTTTCAGCTTTAAGCATAGATTTACAACAGGAGAAGAATTATCACTGTTACTCTTTAATATAAAGGGTATTATTGAACAATATGGTTCTTTAAATGAATGTTTCGCAAAGGGACTTAATAATAGGAATGGCGATGATACAATCCTTCAAGCACTCCAGGAATTTATAAGAAAGTTAGGCGTTGGAACATATGGTTGTCGCAATAGTTTGATTCCATCACCTAACGGCAGGTGTGCATACAAGAGATTGAATCTTTTTCTTCGCTGGATGGTGCGCAGAGACAACGTTGATCTTGGGGATTGGAATAATATACCAACTTCTAAATTAATTATTCCACTTGATACTCATATGTATAAGATATCTCTTTTTCTTAAACTAACAGAAAGAAAACAAGCTGATATCAAAACAGCTTTGGAGATAACAAATGCTTTCAGAAAAATTGTCTTTGACGATCCGGTTAAATATGATTTTGCTCTAACTCGACTTGGTATTCACAAAGAATTTCAAGAAAATTTTATTTATAGTTAAAAACTTGTATAATATTTCATAATTTTTTATGAAATATCTGGCAGATATTTGAACTGCTGCAGCAAACAATGTTATCGAAAATAAATAAGGTAGCAAAACAATGATTTATAAAGTAACGGGGAAGCAGCCTAATTCCAAAATGTGCTTTGTTTGTGGCCTAAAAAATAAGCTTGGCTTGAAAGCGTCATTTTATGAAACAGATAAAAATGAATTGATTGCTTTGTTTAAGCCATGTCAGGAGCATCAGGGTTATCCGGGCAGGCTTCACGGCGGAATAGCTGCAGCAATTCTTGATGAAACAATTGGCCGCATGATAACAATTGGAAAAGAAGATGAAACATGGGGGGTTACCTTAGAATTTAAAATTAAATACAAAAAACCAATCCCGCTGGATGAAGAGGTCAGGGTAATTGTAAGGCTTGTAGATGAAAATAAAAGGTTCTTTAAAGGAATTGGGAAAATAGTTCTTCCTGATGGGGATATAGCGGCAGAAGCAGAAGGGAAATATCTTAAACTGCCAATAGAAAAGATTGCTGACTTTGATAAGGAGTCAAATGAATGGAGAGTAGTTGAATCAGAAGCAGATCCAGATAGTATAGAAATATAGAATTTTCAGTATATGTCATATCTTTGCATGAGCTTAAATAAATCTTTTAATCATTTTATTAATATGGTAAAAAATAAAAAATTTAAAATAGTAGGAATTGGGGAAATATTATGGGACATGCTTCCACAGGGTAAAAAACTTGGCGGCGCTCCTGCAAATTTTGTATATTATGCTTCAAAATTAGGACAAAAAGGAATCATTGCCAGTAGAGTGGGTAATGACCCGCCGGGTATTGAAATTCTAGACTCTCTGGATAAACTTAATCTGGTAAAAGACTATATTCAGATTGATCAAAGCTATCCAACAGGTTCAGTTGATGTAAGGTTAGATGATCGTGGGCAGCCAGACTATATAATCCATAAAAATGTTGCCTGGGATTTTTTGAAACTGGATAATACATGGAAGAACTTGGCAATAGAAGCTGATGTAATTTGTTTTGGAACTTTAGCTCAGAGGTCTCCTAAATCCAGAAAAACAATTATTGATTTTTTAAAATTAACACGAAACAAAACAATAAAGCTCTTAGACATAAATCTCAGGCAAAATTTCTATTCTACTGAAATAGTTAAAGAGTCTTTAAGATTTTCCACAATGCTGAAGTTAAACGCCGAAGAATTAGAAATACTCAGGGGTTTATTTGGCTATTCTAAGAAAAAAGAAGAAATTGATTTATGCCGGCTACTCATAAAAGAATATAATTTGGAACTGATATGTCTTACCAGAGGTGAAAATGGAAGTATTTTAGTGAATAAAACCGAATATTTTGAGCACGAAGGTTATAAAGTTAAAGTTATTGACACTGTAGGAGCAGGAGATGCTTTTGCTGCAGCAATGTTAATGCAATATCTTGATGGCGATACGCTTGAAGGCATAAGTAATATAGCTAACAGGTTAGGTTCCTGGGTTTCTTCAAAAAGAGGGCCCACACCAACATTGGATGACAATATTATTTCGGCACTTTTATTGGACGTTAGATTAAAATAGATTGATGTCTACCTTTAAGATTCAAATCAGATGAGGATAAAACATCATTAATATACCAAATTACAATATCTTATGTAGATTCTTAAGAGCTTCAGCAAAAGGTATAACATTTATTTCTCCATAGGACATTTGCCTGCTTCCTCCATAGATAAAATAAGTTTCTGATTCTGGATAATCTTTTATAAATGCTTTTAGTCCGGTGAGCATCTTGGAAGAAATTTTTCTTCTCCTTTTAATTTCAAAAGCTTTCAGGCCTCTGCGGCCATATAAAACGAAGTCTACCTCCAAATTGTTACTGGTTCTCCAATAATATATTTTGTAACCGAGGCTGTAATAGTCATTAACTGCTTTTAATTCCTGAAAAAATAAGCTCTCACAAGAAATTCCCCCAACTTCTTCAGGAGCATCGAGTGGGCCCATTGGTCTTAAAGTCCTGAAAACTCCAACGTCAAAGAAATAAAATTTAGGATGGGAAACCAATCTTCTTTTTGCTCTTTTGGAGAAAATAGGTATTCTGTAAGCTAATAGCAAATCTTCTAAAATAGTAAAATAATTCTCTACTACCTTTCTTTCCACTGCACATTCTCTTGCTACTTCTGAGACATTTAAAATAGATGCTTGCGAGAAACTTGCAGCTTCTAAAAATCTTGAAAAAGCACCAAGATTTCTTGTGAAGCCTT
>CAYMPQ010000081.1:0-5887 GCA_964392345.1 uncultured Actinomycetota bacterium | reverse complement strand
CATCCTTGACCCATCCCTTAATATTTGTTATGGTAAAAAGAGCTTTTGTATATATAAACAACTTTCTCAAGAGTTGTTTATATTTTTTGGATTAAATTAAATAAAACATAATTTTCATTGGAGCTGATTAAAAATGAGTGGCATAGCAGGTATTATTAATTTAAAAGAAAGCAAAAAAGATAGACAAAAAATTAATATTCTTCTGGATAAAATCTCACATAGGGGAGATAGAAGAGAAATAATAGATATCCCTGGAGGCTATATAGGTATCAATTCCAATTATAGTTTTGAAACTAAGACAGACAAAAACATAATCTTAGTGGATGGAAAAATATACAATTTGGATTATTTAATATCAAAATATGGTATTCAAGTTGATAATTCTTTAATCTCTGATTCAGAAAAAATATGCCTTCTTTTAGATAAAGTAGGTAAGGGAATCTTCAAATATTTCAAGGGGTCTTTTGCGCTGGCCATTTTTGATAAAAAAGGAAATATTTATTTAGCCAGAGATTTTATTGGTAGAAAACCACTTTATTATTATAAAGATGATAAAACTTTAATGTTTGCCTCTGAAGTTAAATCCCTTATTGAATTTACCAAAGATATTAAAGAGTTTACTCCTGGTTCTTATATGATAAATCTTTTAAAACCAGAAATTATTAAAATAGTTGATGTAGATAATTATTCCATAATCAAGGACCAGGAGTCTGGGGTCCAGGAGGACAAGCTGGAGGATTATCTTTTAAAATCAATGGATATGAGGATAAATAATAACAATTTAAACCTGGGAGTTTGGTTAAGTGGTGGTCTTGATTCTTCTCTTGTAGCAGCTCTTCTAAGAGAATTTACTGATAAGGTATATACCTATTCTGTTGGGTATGAAGGTTCACCAGACCTGGAAGCAGCAAAGGAAGTTTCAGATTACCTTGGTACCGAACACATAGATTATAAGCTTAATACCGAAGAGCTATTTTCAAATATTCCTAAAGCTATATATCACCTGGAATCTTTCGATGCTCCCTTGGTAAGGAGCACACTGGGTAATATGATCGCTTCAAAGATTTCTGCATCTTCTGATATTGTATTTTCTGGGGAAGGTGGAGATGAACTCTTTGCGGGGTATGATTACTTTTTGGAGTACAACTCCTCTAAGGTAATACAGGAAGAACTTGTAAATGCTATAAATAGTTTGCACAATACAGCTTTACAAAGAGTAGATAGAACTGCAAATGCATATGGCGTCAATGTTAAACTTCCAATGTTGGATGAGGACCTGCTGAATTATGTTCTAAAAATCCCTCCTAAAAACAAAGTTAGAACAAATACAGGTAAATACATACTCAGAAAGGTTGCTTCAAAATATCTACCAGATGATATAGCCTGGAGAGATAAAGAAAAATTCTGGGAAGGTTCTGGTATAGAAGATACATTAGAAAAAAAGATTAATACAATAATAACAGATAAAGAGTTTGCAAATAATATTAAATCCCAAGATAGTCCAAATTTAAGGAATAAAGAGGAAACATATTATTATAAGGTGTTTAACGATTACTACTCAGATATAGATATTGATAATATTCTTTCTTTTACTCAGGATTTCAATTAAGAATTTCTAAACAGATTAATAATAAAAAGCACAATTAGTAATCTATACTGAAGTCTTTTAAAAAATCTGCTAATTCAAACAACATTAAAATCACTTAAATAACTATAGGCATGGTAAAGATATTTATAATGTAGTTTTCTTGAATGGCAGTCCCAAGTATTGAAATTTCGAACCAGATTTTAGAAGAATTAGAGAAAATAATTAAATTCAAGAATTCTTTTTAGTGTCCAACTAACCATTGAATGTCAAATACTTGTAGTAAAAGGTATTTCTGAGTTGATAATGCTTTTAGAATTATGATTTGCTGCATGGGACATATTTTAAGATATTGATTTTTAAGATAAATGCTATGTATTTATCTTAAGTGGTTGGCCACTATATGCAATGTTAGAACTACAATAATGACCTCGAAAGAGAATATTTTTATACCTGAATTAAGCTTCTGATGAGTTTTTCAATTCATTAAAATTATGATTTCATTATATTAAATAAGTGGTAAAATATTGCCCTGTAATAATACAAATGGAGGAAAATTAATTGCTCGAAATAATATACTGGTCGCTAATCATATTTGTTGCAAGGATCGTTGATGTTAGTCTTGGCACTATAAGAGTCAATATGATCGTAAGGAGAAAAAAGTTCCTTGCCGCTACTATAGGCTTTTTTGAAGTAGCAATATTTATATCAATAATAGTGAGAATAATCCAGCAAGTAGATAGTATATATGCAATATTAGCATATGCGGCAGGATTTGCAGTAGGTACGGTAATAGGAATAATAATATCTGAAAAGTTATCCAGAGATCTTATAAGTACTAATATAATATCAAAAAATCACAGTGATGAGATAAAGGAAGTATTAAAGGAAGAAGGATATGGAATCACCTGTTACAGTGGCAAAGGAATAAACGGGGAAATAGAAGTTATTAATGTTGTCTGTAGTAACTCAAGTTTAAAGAGATTAAATAAACTGGTATATATTAAAGACCCCGGAGCTTTTATGGCCAGTTATATGTTGGATAAGATAAGAGGAGGGTTTATTAGGGGACTTAAGAAGAAATAAGAATAAATGTCTCAAAAATTTAAGTCCTGTATTTTTTAAGATACAGGACTTTTAGTAAAATGCTATTTACCCTTACCTTTGCCTTTTCCTTTACCTTTGTCTTTACCCTTACTTTTTGTTGCCATTTTCCACCTCATAAAAAATAAAGATTGGTACCTACAAATGTAGATATCTCGCTAATATTATTCCCAGAATATTTTAAAGTCAACTATTTTTTTCTATTTCATTTAGATCTATAATATAATCCCTTCTATATTTCTAAAATAATATTTAAAAGTAAAGTTAAGAAAGTTGGGTAAATGAAGATTTGGTTACTTGAAAAAAGAAAAGATTTTGATTCCTATACCAGCAATAGATTTAAAGAAGTTGCTAAAAAAATGGATATAGAACTTAAACTGGTAGCTCCAGAAGAACTAGATTTAATTGTAACTAAAGAAGGACGTAAGAGTATTCTTTATAATGGTAATTTAATTGATCTGCCAGACTGTTTAATTCCAAGAATGGGAACTGTTACCTATTATGCTCTGGCCATAATAAGACATTTTGAAAGGCTTGGAGTATTTATTTTAAACTCCAGTCAAAGTATGGAAACTTCTAAAGATAAACTTGCAACCCTCCAATTCCTTGCCTCAAACAATATTCCAATTCCCAAAACTATGCTTGCAAAGTTTCCCTTAAACATTTCGGTTGTAGAAAAAGAATTTGATTATCCTCTAATTATTAAAACTATTACAGGTTCTAAGGGAAGAGGTGTCTTTCTTTTAGAAGACAGGAATAAATTAAATGATTTGGCAAATCTTATGGAAATTTCAAAAAACCCAGGAATAAATTTGATTTTACAGGAATTTATTTCTTCAAGCAGAGGAAGGGATATTAGAGTAATTGTAATAGGCGGAAGGGTAATTGGCGCAATGTTAAGAACTGCAGTAAATAATAATTTTAAAGCAAATTATTCAGCAGGAGGCTCGGTGGCAGCTTTTGACTTAAATCCAGTAATTGAGTGGCTGGCGATAGAAAGCTCAAAGTTAATTGGTCTTGATATATCTGGAATAGATATTCTTTTTGATGATGATAATTATAAGGTCTGTGAAGTAAATTCATATCCAGGATTTGAAGGCTTCGAAAAAGCAACAGGAATTAATGTATCAGAAGAGATTTACAGATATATTCAAGTTCGTCTAGAGGGCAGCATTGAATAATTTTTAAAGGTATTATTTGTTAATTATTATTGATTTTTAAGATATCTGCAACGTAATTGTCTTAAGTGGAAGCCCCAAGTATTGAAATTTCGAACCAGATATTAGCAGAAATTGAGAAATTTAAGAGATTAATATAATAAACGACCCAAAAAACATATATTAATATATATTCTAAGGGTCATTTATTTCTTTATGCTTTCAATTTAAGGTATATCTGCACTAAAAATTACAGAACCACCCCCTCCTGGGCCTGAAATAGCTTTGACATTAACACTAGTACCAATTCCATTAAACACTTTTCCTCCATAGGATTCTCCAACAACTAATATTAACTGATCAGTTCCATTGCCCTTGATATTGCACTGAAATTCACTGATACCGGTACCTGTTCCTACACCCCATCTAATCCATTGACCTTCTTCTACTTTTCGTACTTGTAGAAGTACTATATAATCTCCATTTGCATTCTGGTTAATAATAGCAGTAGCGGAAGATCCCTCTGGAGCACTACCTATTGCATTCAATGGAATTTTGGTAGCCCCAGAAGCAGCCCCTATTACTCCTGTCATTAGTAATAATGCTAGTATTATTACTAATACCGATACCAACCATTTTCTTTTACTTACCATCTTATTTCACCTCCTCTTTTGAAAATTAGTCTTATATATAAAATATAATAAATTTTTTATAAAATTATAATAAATTATAACAATCTCCACACCATCTGTCAATTTTATAGTATTATTTATTTGTATATTATATTATGAGTATAATATTTAAAACTTAATAGAGGTTTGATTACTATAAAAATAAAGGTATTTATTAAACAAATGTGTTAGCCCCAAGTTTTAAAATTTCGAACCAGATTCTTGAAGAATTAAAAAAGATTAATAAGTTATATTAAACATATTTTAGTATAAGTCTTCTTTAAAAATATTTTTTATTGATTAAAAATCCTAATGATAATTTGTCCGATAACCGTTAATTGAATCACCATTAAAAGCGACAATAAAAAATAATGGGCTCTAATTTTTTCTCTTTTAAAATTATTAAAGAAAAGAAATCCGGCAATTAATATAATAATAGGGCAAATAATTAATAACATCAGTTCAAATAAAAGCTTAATATTATCGATGTTAGTAAAAATTGAGAAAATTAAAAACAATATAAGTAGAATTAATAAAAAATAATAAATTGGTTTTTTTCTTATAACAATCAAATCCATGGGACTTTTCCTCTTCATTTTAACTCTCTTTGGAAGGTTTATTATAGATATATATTAATAATAAATATTATATTTATATTTTTAGAATATACAATTAGAAGTTCAAATAATTGCAAAAAGGAGAGCCCCAAGTATTGAAATTTCGAACCATATTTTAAAGGAATTAGAAAAACTTGAGAAATTAAATCATTAATATTTTATTTCTCTCGTATTTATCCCATTCCCAATAATTCAAAAATGTCAAAATTCTCACCATAATTTTTTATTATAAGTTCCTATTTGCTTTATAAATTTTCATTTATTGAAGCTACCATCTTTTTTCACATACATTTTATAAAATAATCTTTCTTTAACTCCATAATTCTCCTTATTTTCAGCTATATTATTCTATATTATATATTGAAGATGTATAATATCGTAATAGAAATAATTTATTAAAAAACTTGCTTTGAATTAATGCCAGAAAGGAAACATGAGAATAAGAAATAAATTTCCAAAAATAGATAGTGAGAGACATCAATATTTGCTTGGCAATCAATGGACCTTAGTGAAAGGACCAAGAGGTATTCCCCGGACTATTTTACTGTCCATTCCATTAATGTTTATAAATGCTTTTATTGCTTTTTGGATTATAAAAATATTTGATGGCATCTCTCTTGAAGAATTTGGAATAAGCCCGGATTCTATGAGTTTTTCCATTAATTTAGTTTATATCTTAGGCTTTATACTAATACTGTCAATAAGTCATGAACTTATGCATTTAATTTTTGTGCCCAATTTTATTAAATCTAA
>CAYMPQ010000080.1:0-6100 GCA_964392345.1 uncultured Actinomycetota bacterium | reverse complement strand
TTCTTATATTTCTTCCCGCTGCCGCAGGGACAGGGATCATTTCTTCCCACCTTTTTGAAAATCACATCATCCAGCTTATCAATTGGGATACCGGTTACAAGAGGAATGTTTTTTCCCAGAATTTCATTCATTTCTTTTGCCGTATAACCGCGATTGTTCCAGGTTCTTGTATTGTTATATACATCTGCCAGAAGTGACATAAGGGTATTTAACTGCCTGGTACTTTCAAACAATATGCCGTTTCTTTTAAACTCATAAATAACCTCATTAAAAGGCTGCTCCATAAAACAGAGTAATTCAATGTCCTCTATAAGCGAGTCAACAGTTTCTTCATCCTTACACATATTACTAATAATATAATCCCTCAGGGCATTAAGCTGGGGGGTCAATTCAAAATATAAATCCTCGGCTTTTTTGAGAAGCTCTTCTTTTTTGGGAACATAATAAGGCTTATCCCTTATCTTTTCTAAAAACGAATCCATCTCATCATAACTGACATGGCCAAAATATTCTCCTAAAATGTATTCGCCATAATTGAAAAAATTCTGGGTTCTGGAAGCAAGCTTATCATAAATCCTTTTAAATCCAGCATAAGTAAGCCGGTCCTGGTTTAAGGAATTAAAAATATTAACAAACTGTCCCGGCTCAAATGCGCCATAAAAATTGCATAATGCTTTTATGTATCTGTAGACCAGCTGATACTTTTCTCTGTGTTTAGTGAATACCGGTTTATTGATACTGCTGTAAATATCTTTTATTTCCTCCGATACCACAAGGTAGCGTTTTCCCTGATGGTAAAAAGAAAAAACAATCCCATAATCCATAAGGTATGCATAGCTTTCATAAGACATGTCATCTATATCCATAAAATCCATATCCAGAAGTCCTAAAAAAAGGTCAAACTCATCAGGCCTGGCAATCATAAGTATTTCCTCTACCTTTTTTCTATTTGCCATCAGCTTAAGAAGCCTGGCAATAATCTCTATATCGCTTTTTTTGGAAGGTTGTTTGATACCATAATTTTCTGCTATGGAATGAAGATCGACCTGAAGAAGTTTTTTTAATATATCCGAAAGGCTGGTTACAATTTCACCCTGGATGGCAAATGACTCCCAGGCCTGTTTTAACAGTGTATATATGTCTATTTTTTTATTAAATTTCTGTTTCTTAGAATTTGATTCCCACAGCATTTTTTAAACTTTTTTCTGCTTCCATAGCCATAGAACCCACAATGGCAATCTCGAGAAGACTTGGGAGCTTACTTACTTTTTTTGTAAACTCATCTGCAGCAGTCCTTAAAATTTGATTCTTATTCTTCCTCATCACTCTTACTACATTAGAGTACTAGAAGCATATAGTTTGAAATTTTTAAGCTATATGCTTTTCGTTTCATCTCAACGTAATTTATTTAAAGTGTCCATAAATCTTTCAAGATCACCTTTAAGTTCACCGAGGATTATGGGTAATGATAAGGATAAGTTCTTAAACCTTTCCCATTTAAGTTCAAAACCATAAATGTTTCTAAATAGATGACGGAAACGAAGATATTCTTTTAATTTTTCCAATAAGTCTTGACTAATTACTGCCCCACGAATTCCCTCTATAGGGCATGCCATTTGTAAAAGGAGTTCTTTGTGCCAATCCTCCCCCTTAGGAAGCTCGTTATTTATAAAAATTGTAATTCTTTCAAAAATCTTTTCCACACCACAATAAAAATCATGGAGTATACTTCCAGCAGCTCTTGTTTCTATAAAATATGGCTCACCGGCAATTTTATCAGTGATCTCTATCATTTCTTTGACCAATCTTTCCAGATTCCATATTTCAACTTCTACTTGTTTTTTCAAGTTTTCTTTATCCATATATAAGTTCTCCCTTTTTGAGGGTTTCCTCTTTTAAATTTTCAAAGGCATCCTCATAAGGAATAAGATTGAGTTCTACTCCAGTAGGTAAGAGATCCCATAAATCGGTTAGGGCTTTCATATAAAGATCTGAAGATAAACCCTCCACAACTAAGTCAATATCTGATCTTTCATGAATAAAACCTGTGACTAAAGATCCAATAAGAAAGACTTTTTTTACTTTATATTTATCTTTTAATACCCAGACGCATCTTTCAGCTGTTTTCCGTAATTCCCCTCTTCTATCCATTGATTCTCTCCTTGTTGTAAAAATGGGATAAACTCAAGCACTTTTTTTCTATCTGGTATTTTCCCACATATCAATTCAAACCATTGCCATAAATGATTATTCAACGGTATAATAAATTCCTAGGAGTACATCACCATTGAACCATTCTATTAATATTATATCCAAATTTAAATTAATTGCATAACATATTAAATTCACAGCTGAAAATTTTGAATTAGTTTATTTTGTTTTCCCATCAATTATAAAGAATCAACTATAGTGAATTTTCATTCTTAAAACTAATGAGAATGAGTTAAATTGTTATAGAAACTACTACCAGAGGAATAGGATCTTGGGTGGATATAGAAAAGCTTTAGTTTACAAATTCAGCTGGCTCCCCGGACTGGTCGATGTTGATAACAAATAACATTGTTTTAAGGGGAAAGTTTTATTATGTTTGCTTTGCTAATGAAACATGATATCAAAAAAAGTTTTAGCATAATGCCGGCGAGTTTGTATGCAGATGAGGTTGTGCATGAGGAAGTAATTTATAGGAAGTATTGATATTATTTCAATAAATGAAACTTATCACATATTTTTAACGTGAATAATATGTGATATTAGCATATTATCTACATTAATAAGTTGACAAAATGAAAATAAATGAGATAATTGCTATGGGTGGTAAATATGAAAAGAAAAATTATAAAAGACTTAATAAACTGGAAAAACTCATTATCTGATATGCCGTATATGCTTGTCGGTACAAGACAAGTGGGCAAAACATATATATTAGATGAGTTTTGCAAAGAAAATTATTCGAATTATTTATACATTAATTTAGAAAAAGAAGAGAGCATAAAAGAAATTTTTGAAAGCACCCTTGACCCAAAAGAAATAATTACATCTATTTCAATTATAAAAGATATAAAAATAGTGCTGGAAGGTACAGTAATATTTTTTGACGAAATACAAGTTAGCGAAAGAGCTGTCACATCATTAAAATACTTTAATGAAGCAAAGGAAAAATATAATATTGTATGTGCAGGCAGTTTGCTTGGGGTTGCACTAAATAGATTTAAAAATTCTTATCCCGTTGGCAAAGTCAGAAAAGTAATGCTATGTCCAATGGATTTTGAAGAATTTTTGTGGGCCGTCAATCAAGATGCTTTAACTGAAAAAATAAAAGAATGTTTCATAAACAATACTAAAATGATGGAGCCCATACATAAAAAGGCATTATCATTATACAGGGATTATTTATATGTAGGCGGTATGCCTGCTTGTGTACTGGAGTACATCAAAAAAGATTGCAATCTAAGTAATTACGATAATATAATAAAACAAAACATAATAGATGCATATATGTATGACATGAGCAAATATACAACGAGTGCCGAAAATATCAAAATCAATAAACTGTATAAATCAGTGCCAAAACAGTTAAACAGAGAAAACACTAAATTCACCTATAAAATCGTTGAAGAAAAAGCCAATAAAAGAAATTATAAAACCTCTATAGATTGGCTTTTAAACAGCAATATGGTAAACAAATGTGCACTTGTGGAAACTCCAAAAATCCCTATTAGTGTTTATGAAAAAGAAAACACATTTAAAATATATCTAAATGATGTGGGTTTATTATGCGAAATTAGCGGCATAAAACTAAAAGATCTATATGCTAATGACTTTAATTTCTACAAAGGAATGCTTTGTGAAAATTATGTAGCACAGTCTTTTGCTGCAAACGGCTTAAAACTCAATTATTGGAAATCGAAAAAGGATGCTGAAATTGACTTTTTATTGAACATAGATGGAAATGTGATACCCGTTGAAGTCAAGTCGGCAACCAATACAAAAGCAAAATCATTGAAAATATATATTGAAAAATATAATCCTAAATATTCGATTAAAATATCTTCAAGAAATTTCGGGTTTGTAAATAATATAAAATCCATTCCGTTATATTCTGTTTATCTGTTAAGTGATGAATAATGCAAGCCAAATATTCTGCGGCCCTGTAATCAACCTGACACACATAGTCACAGTCTATATAATCATCAAACTCATCAAAGGAAACGTTTATCTTGGAAATCAGTACTTGTAATGTATCTTGTCAGGTTCTCTGTTGACTAATTTACCTCTGAAGATAGTTTGAGCGATAGTGATTGGCTCCCCGGACTGGACAATATTGATAACATTAAAAACCGTATTCTATTGACTTTTCTATAAAATTTGTGTTGCATTATGCTATAATTAGTGCTACATTCAATATATTATATCAGTAAAGGAGTGAATATATATGGCTAAAAAGACATCTACAATTCATTTGCGTGTTGAACCTGCTATAAAAGCAGATGTGGAAAAATTGCTTGATAGATTAGGTTTATCTACAACAGATGCAATAAACATTTTTTTAAATCAGGTAATTTTAACTGGTGGCCTGCCATTCTCAGTAAAAATACCGCAACCTAATGAAATAACCTTAGCTGCAATAAAAGAAGCAGAAAAAATCAAAAAAGGCATAATACCGTCAAAGGCTAAAAGTGTAGATGAATTTTTTAAGGAAATGGACTTATGAGCAAAAACGTACGTTATACAGCGCAGTTTAAAAAAGATTTTAAGCTATGTATAAGACGTGGATACAATATGCAGCAAATAAAGTCTATTATGAAATTACTTGAAAGCGGCAAGCAATTATCTGAGAAGAATAAGGACCATAATCTAACTGGTAATTATGTTTACTGCAGAGAATGTCATATTCAATCCGATTGGTTACTGATTTATCAATTATTTGATAATGATATTATATTTATTAGAACAGGAACACATTCCGATTTATTCTCCTAATCAGTATTTAATTTAGAACTTACTGGATACCAGCCTATATACAGAGAAAAATAATATTATAAGCACAAGCCAGCGTGCAAAGCTTATCCTGAGACCTAATATCAATTCATAAGAACTTGCTTCTGGATCACCGGCCTATAAAAAGCCAACAGTCGACATATTTTAGGTTATCGGATTCAATAAGCATTATAGATAATGATACTGGAGCAGGAAATACACGCAGTGAAAGAATAAATAAGAAAAATAACCTGTCCAGGTCTATTTTATAACAGGCCAGTACCCTGCAACTCTACAATCATCCTAGCACACATGGTCGCAGTCTATATAATCATCAAACTCATCAGAGTAAGTTTCTATATTAGGCAGAGGCCTCTTTCCGTGGGATTCTCATATATACCCAGATAATCAAGTATCTTCTTTACCACCTTATAGTCTTCTATAAAAGCAATTATCCTCATATCTCCCCCGCACCTGGGGCATATCAGGGGGATCTACTTCATATACCTTCTGTTGTATGAGCCGTGCCCAGGACCTGTTCAATCTCCCGGGACTTTCATTTTCTATGATATGGAACTCGAGCCCATCATCCTCTTTTTTAAGCCTT
Organism: uncultured Actinomycetota bacterium; assembly: GCA_964392345.1. GTDB lineage: Bacteria > Actinomycetota > Humimicrobiia > Humimicrobiales > Humimicrobiaceae > JAUVXY01. The sequence goes on along the minus strand of CAYMPQ010000080.1, from coordinate 516 downwards.
CCCCTTTTTGCGCTGCATTATTCCACCCTGTTTAAGGATTATTAATTACCTGCTGGTTGTTATATGTCTTCCTTTAGGAACAACAATCGAGTAGGAGGTCACTCATTATTTGGGTAGCCGTCCTCTCACACCACCGCACAAGCCGTTCGGCATACGGCTGTTCAATAGAATTAATGCACTAATGAATATCTTTCTGCTATTGATTGAAAGCTTAATTTCTTCAGGTATTCATTGGTAAATGTCCTTTGAAGGATAGGGCTTCCTGCAATTCTCCAGTAATTTTTCCTTGTGTTTGCAAATTCCCATGCTTTAGCCTTATCAATGCCAAGCTTGACTAAGTTGTCAAGTCTGGTCTTGATTTTCTTCCACTGCTTCCAGTAGCACATTCTTATCCTTCTTCTTAGCCATTCATCCAATGATTTTACAAGTCTACCCATATCTGCAATACCAAAGTAATTTACCCATCCTGTTATTAGCTTCTTTAGCTTTAACATTCTATAGACCATACTCATGGCG
>CAYMPQ010000079.1:0-6175 GCA_964392345.1 uncultured Actinomycetota bacterium | reverse complement strand
ATACTGATGTATCTACTAAAATCATCTTTTACGATTTAACTTTCTGACATCTGAGGCTTTAAAATTTTTTTGAAATTCCAGAGGGCGGTCATTAACAGTAGTATTTGGTTTGTTAAAAGCTTCCTTCCGAATTTTTAATTTCGTGAAGCTCTATTTAATTAATTTTTACCTTCAAATATATAGAATAGAATACTATAATTATTAAAATAGTTTCAAGTACATTTCTGGTATAAATTTTGGATATATTAAATAAAATGGACCAGGATTTAATTAAAATTAAAAAAGTTGCTATTTTTAGCCTAATATCACTGCTGGTTATCGGGGTAGCCTGTTTTTTTATTTTTGAGTTTGAGGCTTTTTTGAATATAGTCATTGGCCAGGCAATCGCACTTGTAATTTTTATTGGCACCCTTTTTTCTTACTATATTATTAATAGAAGAAAACTTTCCAGTAGTTTAAAATTTGTTTTAGGTAGTTTTTTAGTAAAACTTATCTTTTCAGGGATGGTTTTTTATTTATTATCAAGGCTCAATTTTATAAATCTTTTGATACTTTTATTATCATTTTTAATTTTTTATACCATTTTTTTGAGTTTAGAAATATTTCTAATTTACAGAAAATTACTGTTTAAATAGTAGCTAGTAGGTGATTAATCAAGAAAGATTGTCTGGGAGTTAAATAAGAGAAATTAGGAGAAAAATTTGCAAATATTAGAGCATTTTCACCTAAAAGTAATTGTTCCTATAAAGATATTTGGGATTGATATTTCTATTACCAATCTTACTTTATCTATGTTTGGGGCTTGCGCCTTATTTTTAGTTTTATTTTTTCTACTGACAATAAGGTCCAGAATAAAGCCTACCAAAAAGCAGACTTTGATCGAAATTCTTATAAATTTCATAAAAAGATATATGGTTTATAATGTAATTGGTAAAAAAGAGGGAGATAAATGGCTTCCATTTATTGCTGGAATATTTATTTTTATGTTATCAAATAATCTGGTAGGACTTATTCCGGGAGCTTACACACCAACATCTAATCCAATCGTTCCTCTTACCATAGCAGTTATAGTTTTCTTTACAGTGAACTTATCTAACTTAATTAAAAATGGAGTAAGGGGATATGTTAGAACTTTTGCCCCGTCTGCGGTCCCATCATGGATGTATGTAATTGTAATCCCCATAGAAGTAATTAGTGCCATAGCAAAGCCCTTTTCGCTCTTTATTCGTCTTAGCGCTAATATGCTTGCTGGTCATGCTATTATATACGTGCTGCTAGGGCTTATTGTATATTTTAAAAATTACTTTATTGCTCTTCCCTCAGTTCCGTTTGCCATAGTGATGAGCATGTTTGAGATATTTGTATCAGCGATTCAAGCCTACATATTTGCAATGCTTTCAGCAGTATATATTGGGGAGGCTGTTAATCCGAGACATTAACTTTTGATTGAAAACAAGGGAATAATCAGGCAAGTAAAACTAAATGAGGTGGTAAGAAGAAAATATGATAAAAATTAAACTGTTAGGTAAGAGTTAATTTGGCAGCGGCTGGTAATTAGTGTAGCTGGGTACCAGCTTAAAATGCCTATCAGGTATTTTAAGCTAACGAGCATAAGAGCAAAATATTAATAAGATTATAAATTTATAACAATTGTAGGCAGGAGGATATATATGGATCCTAAAACGGCAGCAGTACTGGCAGCAGGGTTTTGTATGGGAATTGGAGCAATTGGTCCGGCACTTGCTATTGGTAACTTAGTGGGAAAGGCTCTTGAAGGTATTGCAAGACAACCTGAAGCAGCGGGGCAGATTCAGGCTGCCATGTTTATCGGGATTGCTTTTGCTGAGGCAATTTCTCTTTATGCATTGGTGGTTGCCTTTTTACTTATTTTTGTAGTGTAGCAGGTTACTTTTTAGTTAAATAATAATAGAAGTGTCCTAATTTAAAATAATAATGATTAAAAAATTTAAATAAAAAGAGGTGGGAAAATTTGGAAGAGGCGCTTAAGATAATAAATCCAATGAGCAGCACTATATTCTGGTCTGTAATAGTTTTTATAGCATTAACTATTGTTTTGTGGAAATTTGTTTTAAAACCAGTAAATAATATTATTTCTAAAAGACAGTCAGAAATAATGAAGAGTATTGATGGTGCAGACAGGCAAAGAGAAGAGGCACAAAAATATCTTGAAGAGCAGAAAAAACAGCTGGAAGAGGCAAAAAGAGAAGCAAGAAAAATTATAGAGGAAGGTAAAGCAGCAGCCAGGAGCATAGGGGATGAGATAGAACAAAAAACTCATGAGAAGTCCAGGGCAATGATAGATAGCGCAGTAGCCGAGATAAGAATTGAAAGGGAGAGAGCAATAAATGAAATAAAAAATAAGATAGTTGAGATAGCTTTTGCAGCGGCAGAAAAAATGATAGCTAAAAGCCTGTCTGGGGAAGATCACAAAAAATTAATTAATGAGAGCTTAGAAGAGGTAGGGAAGATAGATTGGCAGATAAGGAAAGGTTAATACAGCAAAAAGCACAATATTGCGCAGAGGCAGCTCTTAACATTGGTAAAGCCGAGAATATGATTGATCGGTTAGAGGTTGAATTTAAACAAGTTAAAGAGGAGATTGTATCAAATTTAGAGCTTAAAGGGTATTTATCCAGTTCTTCAGTAACAGAGACTGACAAGATAAGAGCAATTTTAGAGATTCTGGGGGAAGAGAGCAGCAGCGCTATAAAGACTGTTGTTATGATGATAATTAGCCTGGATATGATTGATGTCATAGAAGAAATATATGGCTTTTTTGTGGAGCTTGTAAATTTTGTGAAGCTTGTAAGTAAATTAAAATCACAGGTGTTTGTAGAGGTTGTAAGTGCAGTGGATTTGAGCCAAAAGTTAGTTAATGAAATTAAGAAGAGTGTAGACAAAAAAACTGGTCTTGATGTAAGAATTATAAATACTGTAGACAGGGATATTTTAGGGGGAATAGTAATTAAAATTGGCAGTAAGGTAGTTGATCTAAGTATTAAAAATAAGATGGAGGAATTAAAAACTAAACTAAAATCTTTGGAAATACGGGGTGAAGAATTTGGCGCTAGTAATTAAAGCAGATAAAATTGCTGAACTTATAAGTTCCGAGATAAATAAGTATAAGGCAGAGCCTAAGATTGAAGAAATAGGACAGGTTTTGGAAGCTGGTGATGGCATAGCTAAAATTAGCGGTCTCCCTAAAGCAATGATTGGAGAGATGCTGCAATTTCCGGGCGGGGTTTATGGTGTCGTACTTGATTTAGATAAGAACGAAATTGGAGCTATTATTCTTGGTGATGCTACAAAGATTCAAGAAGGTGATGTAGTACATTGCACTGGAAGAATTTTAGAGGTGCCAGTGGGAGAAGCACTTATAGGCAGGATAGTAGATGCACTGGGAAGGCCTATTGATAACAAAGGTCCGATAAAAACTAAACACTACAGGCCAATAGAATATATGGCACCTGATGTTATTTGCCGTCAACCAGTAAATGAACCTCTTCAAACAGGCATAAAGGCTATAGATTCAATGGTTCCTATTGGGAAGGGACAAAGAGAGTTGGTTGTTAGTGACAGAAGGGTGGGAAAGACAGCTATTTTAATTGATACCATAATAAATCAAAAAGGAAAAGATGTATATTGTATATATGTTGCAATAGGTCAGAAAACTTCAATTGTTGCTATGATTGCTGAAAAATTAGAGGAGATGGGAGCAATGGAATATACTACTATAGTGAATGCATCGGCTAAGGCGCCTGCTTCCCTTCAGTATGTTGCTCCCTATGCAGGGTGTGCGATGGGCGAACATTTTATGTATAATGGGAAACATGCTCTCATAATGTATGATGATCTGTCAAAGCACGCAGTAGCTTATAGAGAGATTTCCCTGCTACTTAGAAGACCGCCAGGCAGAGAAGCTTACCCGGGTGATATATTTTATCTCCACTCAAGGCTATTGGAACGGGCAGCTAAACTCTCTAATGACAAAGGAGGAGGGTCACTTACTGCTATACCTGTTATTGAGACAATGGCAGGTGATATATCTGGATATATACCGACAAATCTAATATCTATTAATGACGGGCAGATATATCTGGAAACTGATCTATTCAAAGCTGGTGTAAGGCCTGCTATAAATGTGGGTATTTCAGTATCCAGGGTTGGAGGTAATGCACAGATTAAGGCGATGAGAAAAATTTGTGGTATGCTGAGACTCCACATGGCTCAATACAGGGAGCTTGAGCATTTTGCTAAATTTGGAACAGGGCTGGATAAGGAAGCTATAAAGCAGATAACAAGGGGACACAGAACGATAGAAATATTAAAACAGCCTCAGTATCAGCCTATGCCAGTAGAAGATCAGGTAATTATAATTTATGTACTTACAAGGGGTTATTTGGATGATATAGAGGTAGAAGCTCTGAAAAGATTTGAAAGAGAATTTCTGAACTTTATACACAACTCTCACCCAGAAGTAACTGATAAAATTAATAAGACAAAAGATATTGATGATGAAATAGAACAGAAAATTAGAGATGCCACTATAGAATTTAAAAAATCTTTTAGTTAAATTTGGCATAAGTTTCATTAATCAAAAAAATAATATGGAAAAAGCAAGAGAGATTAGAAACAAGATAGAGAATATAAATGTGGCCAAGAAAGTTACCAGAGCTATGGATATGATAGCGTCTTTTAAAATTGTAAAAGCTCGGAGAAGAATTTTAGAAGCCAGGCCTTTTACTGAAAAAATAGAAGGTTTTATAACAGATATGGCTCGCTATTCTCCAAAGGTGGCTGACGACCCTTTAATGAAAGCCCATAAGACTGAAAATGTAGTTTTGATAATAGGAATAACCGCAGATAGAGGGCTATGCGGTGGTTATAATGCTAATATCATAAAACTAATTGAAGATACAATAGAAAAAATAAAAGTGGAAGGAAAAGAGGTTAATCTCGATATTATAGGAACAAGGGGTGCCAGTTATTTTAGGTATGCAGGTTTTCAGTTATCCAAGGTTTACGAGCATCTGTCAGAGTATCCTAAATTTTTGGATGCCAGGGAAATAGCCAAAGAGATTATTGCAAGATATATTGCGGAGGAAGTAGACAGGGTAATTATTTGCTATACAAGGTTTATAAACGCAATGGAGCACATACCCACTGCCAGACAAATTCTTCCTATTCCTATTGATGTAAAATTAAGAGATGAAAAGATAAAAGAGCATGAAACAGGAGAAATTAAAATAGGCGATTTGACATCTCGGGTCATACCTGAGTTCATATATGATCCCTCTTTTCAAGATATTTTAAGTTCACTGCTTCCAGAATATATTTATACTGTTACTTATATAGCGCTGCTTGAATCTACCGCTAGTGAAATTGGAGCCAGGATGACTGCTATGAAAATTGCTAGCGATAATGCTGATGAAATTACAAAAGACTTAAAAAGAAGATATCACAGGGTAAGGCAACATGGGATAACTATGGAGATAGCAGAGATAACTTCAGGGTCTGAGTTTCTTAAAGAAAAGGGACGCTGAAGATATTGAGGGCAGCAGTGGAGTAAGTTGTAGATGTTATTTTTTGCAATTTTTAAACATGGCTGGTTTTTGAGAGGTGAGTGTACAAAGCATGACTGAGAATAAATACAGCAGAGGAAAAAATATAGGTAAGATAGTGAGTATAAGGGGGCCAGTGTTAGACGTAGAATTTGCTCCAGGCAAACTTCCAGAAATATACACAGCTATTCAGGTACATAGACCCAAAGAAAAAGATGCCTACTATAGAGAAACAGTGGTAGCAGAAGTTCAGCAATCAATTGGGGGAAACAAGGTAAGAGCAGTAGCTATGTCTTCTACAGAAGGTCTTAGCAGGGGTATGGAAGTAATAGATACCGGAAAGCCTATAGAGGTTCCAGTAGGAAGAGAAACACTTGGTAGAATATTTAATGTGCTTGGAGAGACTATAGACTTAAAGGAAGAAGTGAAAGCTAAAATGAAGCTACCTATACATAGAGAACCCCCAAACATAGAAGATATAGAAACAACTTCAGAAATTTTTGAAACAGGTGTAAAAGTAATTGACTTTCTCTGCCCATTTGTTAAAGGTGGTAAGATTGGAATGTTTGGAGGAGCAGGAGTTGGAAAAACAG
>CAYMPQ010000078.1:0-6542 GCA_964392345.1 uncultured Actinomycetota bacterium | reverse complement strand
TATAACAATGAAAAGCATTGATCTTGGCGTTGTCCACCTGGCGGAGGAATTTCTCCTCAATGACCCCCCGCAAAAAAATGAATTGGCCGCTTTAGAGAAAACCATCCGGGCCAAAATTCAACCTGTTAGGCAACGCTTTCGAGATTGTGGTCTTTATCCCTTTAAGCCGGATTGTCGAGTTGTCCTTATCGGCATAGCCGGAACACCGACCACATTAGCGGCAATAGATTTAAAATTGGTCGAGTATGAACGTGAACGAGTGACCAATCACACTCTGGATAGTGGAAGAATTATGGAACTTTTTCAGCAATTAACGAAAAGGCCTGCTGCGGAACGCCTGTTAATGGCGGGACTCCAGAAAGGACGGGAGGATCTCATAATCCCAGGAATTCTCATTGTAAAAACCATAATGGATCTTTTCGGTTTTTCGATCTTAAAGGTTATTGATTCAGGAATTCTGGAAGGAATAATTCTATCTATTCATCATCAGGAGCGCTAATCCCCTGTTTTTCGAGGCGGTAACGAAGAGAACGAAATGAGATATTGAGAAGTTCAGCCGCTTTTTTCTTGACTCCATGGCTTTTTTCCAGTGCTTTAACTAATAGGTACTTTTCCATCTTATTCATAATCTCATCCAACTCCATTCCTTCTGGTGGTATATCCATATCAAGCGTACTGGTTTCTTTTCGGCCCTGCTTATAGGTAGCGAGCACTAAACTCTCAGGGAGAATAATGTTGGATGTTTCTAAGGCTACACTTCGTTCTATAATATTTTCCAATTCTCTCACGTTTCCAGGAAAATGGTAACCTTTTAACGCATCAACAGCATATGCGGAAATCTGTTTGATTTCTTTTCCCATTTCTCGAGAATATTTTTCCAGAAAATATTGAGCAAGAAGGGGGATATCCATCGTTCTCTCTCGGAGAGGAGGTATCCTGAGTTGAATAACATTAAGACGATAATAGAGGTCCTCCCGAAATTTCTTATCAATGACCTTTTCCTCCAGGTCTTGATTGGTGGCTGAGATAATCCTGACGTCTACGTTTACTTCCTGGGTATCACCTACAGGAGTAAAAGTTTTCTCCTGAACCACCCTGAGAAGCTTTACCTGAAGGGAAAGAGGAAGGTCTCCTATCTCGTCTAAGAAAATGGTCCCTCCAGAAGCAGCATCAAAAAGCCCCTTTTTTGTTGTGGTTGCCCCTGTAAACGAGCCCTTTTTATGCCCGAACAGCAAACTCTCAGCTAATTCGTATGGAATGTTGTTACAATTAAAATTTACAAAAGGATTATCTTTTCTGTTGCTAGTAAAATGACAGTATTTTGCGATAAGCTCCTTACCGGTCCCACTATTTCCTAAAATCAGAATCGGAGCTTCACTATTTTTCGCCAAATCTATTATCTTTACCAGTTCTTTCATTTTTGAACTGGCATAAACAATTTCAACCTTACCAGAAGTGAGAACCTCGACAATCTTTGCAATTTTTATGAAAGCCGTGTAAGTTTTGCCCCAGAGTTCCTGTTTGAATTTGTCAATATCGGAGAATTTTTCAACGAATTTGTAAGTCTCAGTACGAAGCCACTTTTTTTCGTATTTTTCCGCATCTTTTTTATTCGAAATAAGTAGGCTTGTAATATTCCTTTCATCGAGTTCTTTATTTATTTTTTGTACCAGCCAGATCCCTCCGAACGGCTTTTCAACATCGTCTGGAGCATATCCGCTCGTACAATTCGGCGGCATAAAAATATCACATATGACAATATTAATGTCTTCATCCTGTTTGATAATTTTAAGAGCACTTTCCCCATCATAAGCCAATTTTATCTCATGGTCTAAGTACTTCTCCCATTGAACTTCTTTAACGAGACACTGTAGCCACTCTTTATAACAATCCGCCCATTTTTTCTCATCATCTACAATTAATACTTTCCATAAATATGATTTAACTCTCATCGCTTTCTTCCCTAATATTAAAAATAATTCTAATTTCAGCACCCTCGCCCTGTTTACTTTTTATCTCTAAATCTCCTTCATGAATATCGACCGCTTTCAGAATGACTTTGCTGCCAATACCTCCTGTTTTCCCCTTTCTAAAAAGTTTTATCTCCTTCGGACTCATTCCTTGACCGGTATCTTTACAAACGATAATATAATGTTCATTTTCTTTTAAAAATCTAACATTAATGAAATTATCTTCAAAATCTTTTCTGGAACTGCTTTCTCTGACGGCATTACAGGCATTAAAGATTAAATTTTCAATACAATCCTGTAATATCAAGGGATCAGCATAGATCATATCATCAGCATCAATGTCTACGGAGAATTTAACCAGTTTTAAATCCTTAAACATCTCTGAAATATTTTCCCCAATCTCAAGCAGGGAAACATATTCGAAATTGGGGAAACGGCAGCTTCGTAAGTAAGCCCGTACATTCTTTTGAAGGCTTTTTATTTCGAATATATCTTCTTCACTTAAGTTTTCTCCATTGAGAATTAATTGAAGTTTATTTTTTATCTTATGATACGGTTCAATGGCTGGTTGAAAATCTGTGTGGCATAACTTTGAGAGCGCCTCTATTTGCATAGTAGCATATCGAACAAAATATTCTGGGAGCCTTTGGTCATCAAAGTCCAGTACATTAATAAATGCTTCAACAATATCCCAGTAAAGTTGATCCTTCCGGGAGACGAGAAAATCCTTGTATGTTTTAATTTGATAATTGAGGAGCATATGGAACGGTTTAGGAAGAATTTGTGTCCCTTTTGAGCTTACCTTTAAATTAATTATAAAAGAGGAAGGAGTTGATTTTAAAGTTCCAGTGAGGGCACCGCTTTGAATATTTTTAAGTACGGTACGGAGATTTTTTGAACTTTCTGTTAAGGGACCTTTTAGTTCAAGGTATATATTTTTTTCATCGTTTCGAAAATCAATAGATAGTCTTTTATAATGGATAAGAATATTTAAGCAATCTTCCACAAGTTTCTCAAATGCATGTGGTAAAAGAGTTGCTGTTTTCTCATCAACTATAATAGGACTCCCTTCAGACAAAGAGAAAGAAATTTCACTGCCGTGATTTAAAAGATAATTAATACTCGTTTTAATTTCTTCTCTCAAATCCCTCTGGTTTTCTTCAGTTATAAGTGAGATATGAGGTATTTTGAAAGAATCTTGAAATCCCTGTATTTTGTCAATTGCTCCCTGGACATCCTCAATTAGAAATTCCCCAGTGACTAGGTTTAAAAGTATTTTGTCGATTTCAGTGAATTCATCCTCAAAAGAATCAGCGTAAAACTCTAGGTAAGCTCCCTTCTCTCCTCCGAGAAAATCCATCAATAATTTACTTAAATACTTAATATTGGTACCGGAAATAGACTTAAATAGATTTATAATCCGTGAAAGATTATTTTCAAGTTGATCCTGATAATGAAAGTTAATGTAAATACTATATCGTGACAGATAATGAGCAATAGAGGTTCTTATATTTTGGTCGGTTGAGTAATTTTTAAATGTTGGCTCAATAAATTTAATAGGTTCGGAAGGGAAAATGCTCATTTCTGTGAGACGTTTCAGTATGTTACGTTTAAATTTGACATTATTGTTTATATTAAAAAGTGCAGAGATTATTTCAGGATCATTGTGATTCCCTTTCTCTAAAGGGTGTAAATCAATGAGTTTCCTAGCAGAAATAATATCTGATGGCCTGATTTTAAATATAGATGCAAAATCTTTGATGGCTTTCTCTGTTTTGCCAAGAGCCATAAAGCTCCCGGCTCGTCTTGCTAATATTACAACATCATAAGGGTCGATTTGTAACAATTCAGATGCAGCTTCTATAGCCTTAATTTGATCATTTTTTCTAAAATAAATTTCGCTTATTCTATTCAATGCTGATAATACACCTTTATCTTCTCCTAATTTTTTTGATAATTTGTAATTATTTTGAAAGCAGGTTAGAGCTTCATCCAATTTGCCAAGCTTTCTTTGAATTTCACCTTTGTAAAAAATGGCTCTATTGTCTTTCGGGTAGCTTGAGAGTAAATAGCTAAAGACCGAATCAGCCTCCTCGTATTTTCCTAATCCTATTAGTGCTCGACCTTTAATAGTAAGATATACCTTATCATCTCCCTGTACTTTTTCTAAAAGAATATCGGCAAACTGTAGTGCTTTTATAAAAATCGTTCTCTCCAAAAAATATTCAGCGATTGATTGATATATTCCCTTTGATTTACTAAAAACAAAGACATCTTCTTTCTGCAATATTTTAATTTGTTTTATCTTTTCTAATTTATCAAGTATAGGTTTACATTCTACCTCAGTTTTCTCTGATTCGAGATGCCATTTCAGAAGGATGAGTATATTCCTGAGCTGGCGATCTTCGGATAATAATGGCAGATCTAATAGCTTTGATTGCCAGTATATCGCTTCTGATATATCATTTTTTAATACCTTACTAATAACTGCTTTATATTCAAAATACTCAGGAGAATCAGGAGAAAAAATATTCTCCAGACGATCCAATGCCTCTTCAATATTATCAGAATTCCTTGATTGAATATATTTTTGGATAAGGCGCAGGGAAGTTTGTTTATAAAGTTGATGGTCAGGAGGTATCGTGTCGAGTTGTTTTTTCAAGTTTTCTATTTGTTTCTCAATAATTGTATCAACACTCTTGTCACCTGGAGGAATAACAGTGAGTAATTTTGGGTATACCTTTTCAAGCTCAGGATTGCTCTGAAATGCTCGCAGATAATCGTCGCGGGCTAAGTTAGTTTTACCTTGTTTTTGATATAAATCACCCCGCCATACATAATCCGCCGCCGCCTCATATTGGTCACCTAACACATTGATAATCTTCGTTACATATTCAATTGCCTTGTCTAACTCATTTTGCTGTTCGTAAAAATTTCCAAACCTGCTTAGCATAGGAAGACCTGAAGGATTTAGTACTTCTGCTTTTTTATAAGACTTCAGGGCTTCCTTTGGTTGATTAAGGTTCTTACAACAGTCACCCAGACGGCAGAAGTCCCAAAATGGATTACTGTTATCTTTTATCTTTTTTTCTAGGTACTGGGCAGCGTTTCTCCACTCAAAACGTCGCATATAAAGCGTTATCAATCTATGATGTGCTTCGAGATGGTCGGGTTGTCTTTTTGAGATGATGTATTTAAGCAACTTAATTGCAATTTGATCATCTCCCTTATCTTCATAAAACCTGGCAAGTCGGAAATAATTCCAATCAAGACCCTTTTGGTTATTCTTAATGGCGGGTAGTTTCATCAATTTTATCAAATTCATGATAGCATTTTCATAATCACCTTTCCTTTCATAGAGGTAAATCAAATTATCGTATGTTGGAGAATCTAAAGGTTTCATTTTCATGCATTTTTTAAAACATATCTCTGATTCCTCATACCGCTCTATCTCCATGAGAGCTTTTCCTTTATATAAATACCCTTCATACCATGAGGGATATTTATCCAGAAGATCATCACAGTATTTGATAGCCTCATCATACCTTCCTAATTTTTGTAAGCATTTTACAATCCTTAATGTATCGCATTCACGGCATCTTCTTTCTATCTCATGATTGGGATGTGGTTTAAATTTTGTCATGGATTTTTGAGTGCAATGCAATGATAGTTCAAAATATTTTTTTGCCCCATCAATGTTTGCTTCTTCTTCAAGGATTTCCCCATATATACGAAGGCAGTCTCCTATTTTGAGACCACTGAGGTAAGTAAAATCAATTAGAGGTGACATTAAACCTATTATTTTCTCCGAATAATTTTTGATTTTTTGTTTTATTTCATCCTGTTCTTCAATTACTCTTAAATCTTTCACTTTTTTTAGGATACTAACTATATTTGCGTAATTAAATGGATCATTCGGGATTAGTTCCGTAAAAATGTGACAACCGGCAATGGCACCCATATAATACTTAAGGGCATATTCCATTTTCCCGGATCTCTTGCAAGCATCACCCTTATTTTCCAATTTATTGTTAGTCTCATCAAGAATACGATTAATAAATTTTCCTAAATTATTCATGGTAACGGAGTCTTTGTGCTTACATATAAATTTTTCCAGACTGTCGATAAACAAAAGACTTTCTTCATCTATATCACCTGAAGTACGTTTCATAGACTCAAACAGCAAATTTATTTTTTTTAAATCATTACAAAGCTCTTGTAATGTGGCATCCCCGGATTTTTTGGAAACTAGCGATAATCTTTTAAGATAGTCAGTCTTTTTTCTCTTTTTTAGCCAGGTAAAAAATCCTATAACGGGATCTAATGGTGAGTTGTCTTTTAGTGCTTCAAGAATGGCTTCATCAGCATCCTGTGGATTCAAACACTCCTTTAAATATCCTAGATTCACCAATACATCAGCTTTTCTTTCTGCTATATGGTAAAAATCCTCGAAGAGAAGCAAACCTCTATTCAAAATTTCATAATTCTTATTCTTGTCGAAATTATGTGTGTAAATAGCCCTGACTATTCTTAAATTAGAGAAATCTTTGTTAGGTAAAAGCAGTGCAAAAT
>CAYMPQ010000077.1:0-6667 GCA_964392345.1 uncultured Actinomycetota bacterium | reverse complement strand
AGTGCCTCAAACCCGCACCAGTAAAGGGTTTCAGAGTTTCGTGAAGGCCACAAAACTTATACTAAAGGAGACAAACTAAATGGCGATCTTAGATGATATTTACAATGCTACATTTAAAGGTAATTACAAAGACATTGGCGGGCTTGTTAAAAAAGCAGTGGGTGATGGAATAAATGTTCATGACATAGTAAACAAAGCATTATCAGCTGCTATGCTGGAGGTTGGAGATAAATTTGGATCTGGAGAGCTTTATATGCCTGATATGCTTCTTTCAGCAAAGGCAATGAAGGAAGCAATGGAAGTACTAAAGCCCCTAATTAAGGGAGATAGTGAATTAGTGGAAAAAGGTACAGTAGTAATAGGAACAGTGAAAGGCGATCTTCACGATATAGGTAAAAATCTGGTAATTACAATGGCAGAGAGCCAGGGATTTAAAGTAATAGACCTGGGGATAGATACAGATTACCCTAAATTTGTAGATGCAATAAGAGAACACAACCCTCAGATAGTTGCTTTCTCTGGTCTTCTTACAACAACTCTGGCAAATATTCCAGATCATATAAAGGCAATAAAAGATGCAGGACTAAGAAATAAAGTGGTTCTTGCAGTAGGCGGGGCGCCTGTAACAAGGGATTTTGCGGATAGGTATGGCATTGAAATATATGCAGATGATGCAGCTGCAGCTGCAAAGGAATTTATAAAAGTTGTTCAAAAATAACTTGGACAATTTAAAATAGCAAAGAAGTAATTTTTACTGTTGGGAGATAGTTATGGCATATAAAAATTACCTTATTTTTGACTTTGGCGCAAGTAATGGAAGGGCGGCAGTAGCCAGATTTGATGGCCAAAAATTTGATTTGGAAACAACTCATAGATTTGACAATAGACCAGTGTACGTAGCAGGCACGCTTTACTGGGATATTCTCAGGCTTTATTCAGAGTTAAAAATTGGGATTCAATCTTCGGTAAAAAAATATAAAAATATTACTTCTATGGGTATTGACACCTGGGGTGCTGATTTCGGTCTTATTGATAAAAGTGGAAAGCTTATCTCAAATCCTGTCCACTATCGGGATGAAAAAAGGAGCATCGATTCTGCCAGCTTATTTAAGATTATTTCCAGAGAGGAATTATTTAAATTAACTGGTGCTATGGTCAGTCCTATTTTTGACCTGTTCCATTTGTATTCGCTAAAATTGCAGAAGGCTACGGAATTTGTAAATGGCAATATATTTTTAACCATTCCTGACATTTTTAACTATCTTTTAACAGGTAAAACCTATAATGAATATACCAGATTAACTACAACTATTATGTTCAATCAGAAGGAGAATAAACTGGAAGACAGCATATTTGAAAAGCTTGGCCTTCCAAAGGACATATTTCCAGAGATTATAATGCCCGGGGAAAAGATTGGCAATATATCCAGCAATGTGTGTGCTGAATTAGAAATAGAAACCATGCCGGTTATAGCTCCTGTAACGCATGATACACCTTCAGCAGTTGCCGGGATACCTGTGTCAGGTAAAGAAAAAAATTGGGCATTTATAAGTATGGGAACATGGTGCATACTTGGCCTTGAGACAGAAACCCCTATAATTAATAACGAGTCCCTTGAGGCAGGTTTCTCAAATGAAGGCGGGGCAGAAGGGCTGAACTTATTTGTTAAAAACATAACTGGTCTGTGGATAATACAGCAGTGCAGGGAGCGTTGGATTAAAGATAAAGGCAGCGACATATCTTGGGACGATATAGTCAAGCTATCTTTTTCGGCTGCAGCATTTAAATCATTTATAGATGTAGATGATCTTGTATTTTCAAAGCCACAAGTGGATATGCCGGGAGTACTGCAGAACTACTGTAAAGATAAGGGGCAGAAAATTCCAGAAGGAATAGGTGAAATTTCAAGATGTATATATGAGAGCCTTGCAATGAGGTTCAGGCATGATTTATATAAACTTGAAAAGCTATCTGGCAAAAAAGTGGATCTTCTTCATCTCGTAGGAGGGGGAATCCAAAACAGGCTGCTTTGCCAGTGGACTGCAGATGCAGCAGACATCACGGTTGCTGCAGGTCCTATTGAAACCACTTCTGTCGGAAATCTCATTATGCAGTTAAAAGGTACTGGAGAAATAAAATCTTTGGAAGAAGGAAGGAAGATATCTCTTTCTTCATCTAAAGTTATAATCTATGAGCCAAAAGATAAAAATAGGTGGGATGAGGTATATAGCAGATACTTAAAAATATTATAGGAAAAGTTAAATTTAAAATAAGGAAGGGGAACTAATGAAACTTAACGTAGACGCGCACCTTTGGTGCCTGGGATCTTATGCAGAAAGATATGTGCCTGGCGGTTACTATGATGATATGGATGTGGATAAAAAGCTGGAGATAATGTCAAAAATTGAAGGGCTGGCCGGACTCTTTGTTTTTTATCCAACAGCACCACTACCATCAGATCCTGATAAATTAGTAAAAAAACTTGATAATTTTGGCTTGAAAGTGTCGAACATAGCAGTTGAAGGATGGGGCGATAGGAAGTGGAAACACGGTGCTTACAGCACTACTGAAACAAATATCAGAAAAGAGGCAGTAAAGCTTTTTAAAGAGGGTATAGATTTTGCTAAAGCAGTAGATGCTGACAGCATACTATTGTGGCCAGCTCATGATGGATTTGATTACCCATTTCAGGCTAATTACAGGGATGGGTGGAAAAATATGGTAGAGACAATCAGGGAAATTGGAGAATATGATACAAGCGTAAAAATTGCGCTTGAAGCAAAATCAAAAGATCCAAGACAGAAGCAATATGTTTCAAATACTGGAAAGGCACTGGCATTAATAAATGATGTTGGCCTTGATAATATTGGAGCAGCCTTAGATGTTGGCCATGCACTGATGGCCCAGGAAAATTTAGCGGAATCTCTTATGCTTTTGGATGCACATGACAGGATGGTTCAAATTCACTTGAATGAAAATTATAAGGATTCTGACCCGGATATGATATTTGGGACTGTTAATTTCTGGGAGCTGTTAGAATTTTTTTATTATTTAAATAAAACTGGTTTTAAAGGCTGGTCATCAGTTGATATTATTGCTGGAAGAGACGACAGGGAAAAATCACTTAATTTAGCAGTAAAACTTGTATGGAAGTTTAAGGAATTAGCCGATAAGCTCTCCAAACATTCTGAGGAAATAGATAACAATATGAGAGGGTACAAATTTGCTGATAATATGGATATGATTATGGATTTGCTGCTTTAGATTTTAATTTATTTTAAGAATTTAATATCGTAATTTAAAAAAGGAGCATGCCATGCAAAGAGTTGGTTTTACCTTTAAGATAAAGCCTGAGCTAAAGGACGAGTACAAAAAGGCACATGATGAGATATGGCCTGAGATGGCTAAAGCGATTAATGATTGTGGGATGCATAATTATTCCATATATTTTAGAAAAGACGGAACTCTTTTTGCTTATCTTGAAGTAGAAGGAGATTTTAAAAAGCAGATGGAAAAGCTTTCCAAACTTGAGGTTAATGAAAGATGGCAAAAATATATGGATAAATATTTCGTAAAAGAAGATAAATCAATACTTGGTCCTGAAACGGAAATGCTGGAAGAAGTTTTTCACATTGATTAGAAAAGCAACAAATGTGATTTTATAGTTTTTATGGAGGTTGTATGAACTCGCAGGAGAAGTTTTTATCGGTAATGAGAATGGAAGACGGATGCTATGATAAAAATATTGAAATTCCAAAGGTTGAATTTGGGTACTGGGCCGGAACAATAAGGCGATGGTTTTCTGAAGGGCTTCCCGTAATTGCCCCTGTGCCTGACAATATCTCAGATGGTGTGGCAATTATGGCAAACAAAAATATTTACCATAAAATGGAAAAAGAGGGTGATGTAAATGTCGCGCCTGTTTTTGGACTGGATCAGTACCTAACAAAATTTCCGATAGACTACAGCCCAATGTTTCCTGAGAGAGTAATTGAAAAAACAGATACCCACATTATATATAAAGACTCTTATGGAGTAACTTGTAAAAATGATATTCATATAACTTCGCTTCCTATGGAGATTGACCAGCCTGTTAAGGATTGGGAAAGTTGGGACCGGTACAAGCAATATTATAGCCAGGACACTATAGAAAAAAGGCTTCCTCCTAACTGGGATACTCTTTCCAGTGGGCTAAGAAATAGGGATTTTCCAATAAGACTTGGCGGCACCAATGGGGGATTTTTGGGATTTCCAAGGCAGATAATGGGTCTTACCACATATATGATGGTGCTATACGATGATCCTAAACTTATCCATGATATTTGTGACACCTTTTTAAATTTTTTGATGGCATATTACGCAAGGATTATAAAAGACGTAAAAGTAGACTGTATTCTTATCTGGGAAGACATGGCAGGGAAAGGCGGCTCTCTTATCTCACCCCAGCATTTTAGAGAATTTTTAACTCCAAAATATAAAGCTATGGTAAGTTTTGCTAAAGATGTTGGAGTTGACATTATTTTAACGGACAGCGATGGATATGTTGAAGATTTAATACCGCTAATTGTGGAGACTGGCGTTACAGGAATGTATCCTTTTGAGAGAGCTGCTGGAAATGATCTGATTAGAATCAGGGAAGCATTCCCTGATTTTCAGATAATGGGCGGCATTGACAAAAGAGTGCTGTTTGCTGATTCTACCGGGGAGAAAATAGATAAAGAATTGGAAATTGTAAAGGAAATGCTAAAAAAAGGCAGATATATTCCTCATATTGATCACTTCGTTTCACAGGATTGTACCTGGAAAAATTTTTCATATTATAGAAAGAAATTAAATAGTATAATTGGCGAATTTAAGGGATAAATACAACTCCTCAATAAATCCTCTAACTTATTCAAATGATTTCTTTACAATGTAAAAAATGTTTGACAAAATAGTTATAGTTCATTAAGATAGCAATTAATTCATAATAGTTCACAAAGGAACAATATTCGAACCACTGTAAATAATTACTGGAAGACACTAATTTATTGCCGCATAATTAAGACAAGTAAAGGAGAAACAAAAGATGGATCCACTAATTAAAAAAATCCTGGATTTTAAAAAAGAAGACATACCTACCTATGAACCATATCTTATGCTTGGTGGAGGGACCCCGGGAGTAAATTTAGTAAGAGGTGAAAATATATATGTTTACGATATAGATGGAAACAAATATATTGATTGTACCTCACAATCATGGGCGCTTCATCTTGGGTTTGCCCACCCAGAAATAAATCAGGTTGTAAAAGAACAAATTGAACTATCAAATCACTTCCATACTGGTTTCTACACTGTTCCCAGATACCTGTTGGCAAAAAGAATAGCAGAAATATTGCCAAAAAAGATGAACAGGGTGCTGTTTACTATAGGCGGAGGCGCCTCCATAGAGGCAGCGCTTAAAATAGCAATAATAAATAGACCGGATGCTCATAACTTTATATCTCTTTATGGTGGATATCATGGCACATCGTTTATGACTACTGGAGCATCTCTCACAGGAACGTTTGCGTATGACAAATATTTAGGAGGAGCAACGCTTGCTCACTTTGCCCAAAATTTTATAAGAGTGCCGGCACCTTATTACTACCGACCATATTTTGAAGTCTCAGATCGTGATGATAGAGATGAGGTTGACAGGAAATGTCTTGAGGCTCTGGAGATGCAGATAAAATACGGGTCAACAGGTCCTGTATGTGCAATGGTAATGGAACCCCTGCAAGCCAGCGGGGGTCAGGTGATATTTTCCAAAAACTATCTTGCCGGAGTAAAGAATATATGTACAAAACATGGAATTATCTTAATCTGGGATTGTATACAAACAGCATTTGGCCGGATTGGTGAATGGTCTGCAGCTAACTATTATGGAATTACCCCGGATATAATGGTATTGGGAAAATCAATGGGCTCAGGATATCCCATTAATGCAGCGGTTATTTCAGATGATATAAAAGGAGTAGAAATGAATGGCATAGATCTTCACACATTTGGGAATAACCAGGTATCCCAGGTAGCTGCATTAAAACAGATAGAGATAATAGAAAGAGATAAAATACTGGATAATGTAAAAGATGTAGGCGGGTATCTAAAGGAAGAACTTACAGTACTTCAAAAAGAGTACCCCCAGATAGGAGAGATAAGAGCATTAGGGTTCCATATAGGACTGGATATGATAAAAGATCCAGAGACAAGAAAACCTGACTATG
Organism: uncultured Actinomycetota bacterium; assembly: GCA_964392345.1. Lineage (GTDB taxonomy): Bacteria > Actinomycetota > Humimicrobiia > Humimicrobiales > Humimicrobiaceae > JAUVXY01. The sequence continues at coordinate 422 of CAYMPQ010000077.1, read as the reverse complement.
ATGGATGTACTGCCTTAAGAAAGATTGGATTTAAAAACGGCATTATATTTGGTGTGGGTGGAACAGGCAAGGGAAAAAATGTTTTAAAAATAAAGCCACCGCTCATTACAACAAAAGCACAGGCAGATGCTATATTAGAAAGGTTTGCTGCTACCTTAGAAGAAGTGTATGGATAAAGATTTTAATGAAAACTGCGGTTGTGTAAGTGGACATAAGTTTTATAATGATACTGTTAGCGCAATAGATTTTGTAAATGAACTTGAAAAAGTTGACATTGATTTTCTGAAAAGTAAATTTAGCATTTTATAAAAAGATTAATATAAAAAAATCAAATAGTTATAAAAAAGAGGAGGCATCATGCATAAGCTAAAAATTGGATTTGTAGCAGGATTTATGGAAGGTTTCTCAACAGAAGGCTTAAA
>CAYMPQ010000076.1:0-6685 GCA_964392345.1 uncultured Actinomycetota bacterium | reverse complement strand
AATATTTACTTTTGGAGAACAAATAAAGGTCAGGAAGTTGATTTTATTTTAGACAGAAGTAAACTTATACCAGCAGAGGTTAAGATTTGTTTTAGAGACAAATTAATAAAAAACGCACTTTATTTTTCGAATAAATATAATACAAAAGATGTAATTTGTATTACCTTGAATAAAAATAAGAATAGCAAATATAGAAATGTTAAACAACTATATCCCTGGGAAATTTACAATATACTGCAATAACAAGTAATCTAAATTACTACAATTTAATTCGTAACTATTCTTGATTAATGATTTTCTTTTGTTGAAAGTAAAGCTCCTCAATTTATTTTGCTATAATATTAATATGGCAGGCAATGATACGATTTCAATTATATTTTAAATAAAGCAATTCGGACACTTGAATTGCCTATGTGAATAACATATAATGATTTTGAGAAGTAAGAAGTAAGGATGGTGATAAGACAATGAAAAGGATAAAAATAACCTCGAAAGGACAGATAACTATTCCAAGAGATATGAGGGATAGACTTGAAATAAAAGACGGAATGTATTTGAGCGGATACATAAAGGATGGCAGCATAGTTTTAAGGCCCCTGCCGCAAGATGATAATAAAGCAAAACTTCTTAGTTATGCATATCAGAAAAGCCGGGATAGCGTGGGACTAGCAAAAGTAAGAGAAATGACCAGAGGTTTTAATCTTGATATGACAAAACAGGTAAGAGAAATCAGGGAAGAGGAAGCGGATAGTAATGAGTAATTATTTTGTAGATACAAGCGCCTTGTTTAAAAGATATATCCTGGAAGAGGGCACTGAAAAAATAGATGATATTTTTAAACAAGGCGGGACTTTTTACATTTCTGATATAACTATTATAGAGCTCGTATCTAACTTAAAAAGAAAAAATGAGATATCCAAAGAATTAGATGACACAGTTTATAAAAAGATTAAAAGCGAGTTTTTCAATGACATAGCGCAAGGAAAAATTAAAACATCTGGCATTTTGTCAGGGACCATTATTGAGGCAATACATCTGATAGATCAAAGGTATGTAACCCCTATTGACTCTGTGCAATTAGCTACCGCATTACAGTTAAAAGCTGAACACGGAGATATGGTTTTTATTTGTTCCGATAAAAAACTGGCCACTTTAGCAGAGAAGTGTGGGTTAAAATCTTTAATGATATAGATGACCATCTAAAATCCTGCGATAACATTCAAAATAATATTTATAGTCTTGACATCTATAATCTTACTATTATACTAATTATAGTAGACAAAATTTGTAAATTATATTAAATATATTAATTAAAATGAATAAATTTGAAATACTATCTATCTTAGAGGACTGGAACTTCTGGAAAAAAGAACTGGATACAGGTATTACAAGAAGTCTTTATTTAGAAAAACTTAAAAAATACATCTCCACCAACCAAATAATAGCCATAACCGGAGCTAGAAGAAGTGGAAAATCTTTTATAATGAAGCAGCTGGCAAAAAAATTAACTGATGAAGGTTTAGATAAAAAACAAATATTAATAGTTAATTTTGAAGACCCGCGTTTTGTTCAGCTTGATTCAAAACTACTGCAAAAAATATACGAAACATATTTGGAATCATTAAACCCTGGCGACAGACCATATATCTTTCTTGATGAAATTCAAGAAGTAAAAGACTGGGAAAAATGGGTAAGAATGATGCATGAACTTAGAAAAGCAAAAATTATAGTTTCTGGCTCCAATGCAAAGCTTCTAAGTAAAGAGCTTGCAACTCTGCTTACAGGAAGGCATATTGATCTTACTATCTTTCCTCTGTCATTTAAAGAGTTTTTATTTTTCAATAACATAGAAGTAAAAGAAGAGCTTGATATTATAAGTAAAAAAATCGAAATAAATAGACTGTTAAAAGAGTACTTTGAGTTTGGTTCTTTTCCAGAAGTAGTATTAAGCACACAAAAAGAACAAATACTTCTTTCTTATTTTGATGATGTGGTAAATAAAGATCTTGTTAGAAGATACAGAATAAGAAAGCTGGAAAATTTAAAAAGTCTTGTAATGTTTTATCTGGGTAATATTTCTTCCCAGACAACCTTTAATGCCTTAAGAAAACATCTTTCAATTTCTACCAGCACGATAGAAAAATTTTCAAATTATCTTGAGACGGTTTATCTTGCATTTTTCCTTAAAAGATTTTCATTTAAATTTAAAGAACAAGAAAAAAGCCCCAGAAAGGTCTACGCAATAGATGCAGGACTTGCAAATACCGTAGGATTTGGATTCAGCCAAAATATAGGGAAGGTTGCCGAAAATTTAGTATTTTTAGAATTGGTAAGAAAGAAAATGGCAAATCCTAAAATTGAACTTTATTATTGGAAAAATGAAAGACACCAGGAAGTAGATTTTGTTATAAAAGATGGAATAAGTATTAAAAAACTTATTCAAGTTTGCTGGGATATAAATAAATTAAATACAAAAAAAAGAGAAACCAGAAGTTTAATTAAGGGATTGGAAGAACTAAAATTAAGTGAAGGGCTTATAATAACTGGGGAATACGAAGGTGAAGAAAAGATTAAGGATAAAAAACTAAAATATCTACCTCTATTTAAATGGTTACTGCTAAACAAATACAATATATGATTTTTGAAGGAGTCTGTGAGGCCAACAGTATTGCAAAAAGTTTTAATGATAGCTAACTTAAAACAGAAAATTTTTAAATTATTTTCTATAATTACCTTATTTTTTGTATTATCGTTTTTCTCATCCTCATGCTGTTGTCTTCTTAGTGAATACTTTAATTCAATAGAAACTTCTGAGGAAAAGACTGAAATTTATGACAGCATAAAAGCAGAACTTTCTGATCCAACTGGTTACTATATTTCTCCAGAAGCTGAAGAAGATATTTATGACAATATTGAAGATATTTATAGTGGAGAAAAACTTGATGAAGTTATTGATGGTATGATAAAGTTAAAAAAGCTTTATCCGAAAGGTTTCTTTATTTTAGTAAAAACTGTGCCCTTATGTATTGGTGGATTTAAAATTTTTTATAGTGGCATGTCAGATGTTGTAGAAGATATCCCACTGTTAGAATTAGATTTTATACCAGAAAGACTGAATGTGTTAGTTCATGAATATACTCATATAGGAAGTGGTTCCTTTTCAGGATTATTTAAAATTAATGAAGAAGGCTATGTATATTTAATGGGTAATTATGGAGTATTTATTGAAAAAGATAGGAAACTTTTTGAGAAGCCAGAAATCTATCAGGACATTCCCAGTCCAGATGATTTTGATTCAACGTATTTAAGTCCTGGTCTAGGAAAAAGTGGTGTAGATTTTATGGTTATTTTAGATGAAGTTAATGCTTATACAAGAAGTGTTGAGACAATGATTGCATTTGAGGAGTTAATAGGTGCAGATAGGAATGACACGAGGTATGGTTTACTAAAGCAAATGTCACACTTAGAGTTATACCTAAAGAGAGCTTATGAAAAGCATCCACAAGACTGGGAATATATTGTCAATCATAAAGGATTGTCATTTTTAATAATGAAGCTGTGGCAGGAAGCATCAAGGTTTGAAAAAATTATAGAAAATGACAATAGATTAAATTTTAATAGTGGATCTGTTTCTGAATTTGTATATAATCCTGATAATTATTCAATAATGGAGAAATTATTTAATGATTCAGGAGTGATCCAGTATAAGGAAAAGAGTTTTAGTGAGGTAGATTTTGATGATTTAGAGATATACCCTGTCCCTTGATGTGAGCAGTACAGTTTTCAAATGAAATATGGCCTAGTTTTAGGTTAACACAAACAAACAACCGTGTATAATATTACTATGACTATAAAATAAACCGTACAAAATACTACCTACGCCCTGAACTTCCAGTTATTGCAACAGGTTCTTTGCTCGATTTTGTTCTAAAAGATCATCAATTTTCTATGCCCGTAGGCAGAATATCTTATTTGTTTATGGAACCTATGTCATTTAAAGAATTTTTGATGGCCAGCGGAGAAGAACTTCTTATTGAATTTATTGAAGAAGTTGAAATCAAATCCTCTATTTCCGGGCCTATCTATAGCAAGCTTCTCAATTATTTTCATGATTATTTGACAATAGGCGGAATGCCTGCTGCAGTTAAAGAATGGATTAAGACTAAATCTCCGGTTGTCGTGGCGGAAGTACATCATGATCTTATTAATACTTTTATTGATGATTTCAATAAATATTCCGGAAGAGTGCCGCCTGAACGATTGCGTAAAGTAATGATGGCAGTTCCCCGTCTTATTGGACAGAAATTTATGTTCAGCAATGTGGATCGCGGTGAGACCGCAAAAGCCTTAAAACAGGCGCTTGAATTATTGTGTTTGGCCAGACTGTGTCATAAAATTCATCATAGCAGCGGTAGAGGAATTCCTTTAGCGGCACAGGAAAACGAAAAGAAGTTTAAGGTGATTTTTTTGGACACCGGATTAGTCTCAGCACTGCAAGGGATTGTTTTAAAATTCGCAAAAGAACTTCAAGAATTAATTCGGGTTAATGAAGGAGGAATTTCCGAACAGGTGGTCGGACAGATGCTCCGAACAAGGTTACCGAAGTTCGTTGATCCGCATTTAAATTATTATGTCAGGGATAAGAGAGGTTCTGAAGCAGAAATTGATTACTTAATCCAACACGACACAAGAATTATCCCTGTTGAAGTAAAATCAGGAGCTACCGGCAACTTAAAATCGCTTCATCAATTTATGGCTGAAAGGAATCTGAAAACCGCAGTCCGTGTCAATTCTGAAAAACCCACTATTGCCAATGTAAGTATGAAAACAAGCATGGGTAACAAGGCACAATATGCTTTAATTTCAATCCCCTTTTACCTGACTGAAGAAATTGATCGCTTTCTCTGCCTATAATTATTAATAATTTTGCCTTACAGGGTAATATTATCTAGATAAAATTACTGTATGAGTCAAAATATTAAAAGACTTTTAAATATTGATACCAGATATTCTTCTTTTCTCTGGGATGCCATAAGAACAGGAAAAAGCCATTGGATAAAGCATAATTTCAAGCCTGAAGAAATTATGCTTATAGATATTATTGCAAAAGCCGCTTTGGCAGAAAAGTGTGGGCTGCAATCTTTAATAATATAGAGTTAACGCTGATTTGACAAATTAATAAATAATTTTATAATGACAATAAGAAGTTAAATTTGTGCATTATACTGCAAATAAATAATATATTCTGTGCATTATAAGTAAAAAACTTATGGAAAAACAAGCTATAAAACAAATCCTGCTGGATCAAAGGGAAGAAGCTAAAAAGATTTTTGCTATAAAAATAATTGAGCGGGAAATTGAAGAAAAAGTAAGAAAATCTCTTAAAGATAATTTAATTAAAGTAATTATTGGAGTACGAAGGTGTGGAAAATCCGTTCTTTCTCATCAACTTTTAAAAGACAAAAATTATGGCTATATAAATTTTGATGACGAAAGATTAATTTCAGTAAAAGCAGAAGATTTAAATGATTTTTTGGAAGTCTTAAAGGAAATAAGCCCTGATTTTAATTATTTGCTTCTGGATGAAATTCAAAATGTCACAGGCTGGGAATTATTTGTTAACCGACTGAAAAGAATGGGTTATAATCTTATTATTACTGGTAGTAACTCCAGACTTTTAAGTAAGGAATTATCCACTTGCCTGACAGGGAGACATTCTACAATTGAGCTTTACCCTTTTTCTTTTCAAGAGTTTTTAAAATATAAAAATTTTAAATATATTGAAAATGATTTATATCTTACAGAAAAAAGAGCACAAATAAAAAGGCTTTTTAGTGAATATCTAAAATTTGGAGGTTTCCCTGAACTTTTTAAAATCGAATTCAAAGAACAATACCTTAGGGATCTCTATGATAAAATTGTTAGCAGGGATGTTGTTTCTCGTTATAAAGTTAAATACTTCAAAGTTCTTAAAGAAATATCTCTTTATTTAATTTCACATTTTGGTTCAAGAATTACCTATAATAAATTAAAAAATATTTTTGAAATAAATAGTGTGCACACAATAAAAAATTATACCAGTTATCTTGAGGAAGCATATTTGATTTTTCAGCTTTATCCTTTTTCTTTCAAGTTAAAAAATCAACTTAGAGGTGCAAAGAAAGTATATACAATTGATGTCGGTTTAATAAAATCAATTTCTTTTCAATTTTCTCAAAATTTAGGAAGGTTAATGGAAAATATTGTTTTCCTTCAGCTTAAAAGGAAAAATAAAGAATTATATTTTTATACTGACTCTGCCGGTGGTGAAGTTGACTTTGTAATAAGAGATGGTTTAAAAATTAAAGAACTTATACAAGTTTGTTATAGTCTTGATAATTTAGAAACAAGAGAAAGAGAAATCAGGTCTCTTATAAGAGGAAGCAATCAGTTAGAGTGCAGTAACCTAACTATATAATTACCTACGATCAAGAAAAAGAGGAAATAATTAAAGAAAAAAAGATTAAATTTATCCCCCTATGGAAATGGTTGCTTTTATAATTTTAAAAAGTATATATTTTGCTATAATTTTATATAATATTAACGATGGTACAAAGTCATGAAAGACAAATTAGAAAAAATTGAACAAAATATTTATGACCTTTCTGTAAAGAATAAAGCAATTTTTGCTCTCCTGTTTGGGTCA
>CAYMPQ010000075.1:0-6902 GCA_964392345.1 uncultured Actinomycetota bacterium | reverse complement strand
CGCCGATGGTACTGCACTGGTAACGGTGTGGGAGAGTAGGTCGCCACCGTTTTTTTATTTCTTAAAAAGTACTGCATTAAAATTAGAAAAAACTCAATTAAACCTCTAAAAATTTAATTTTTTTCAAAAAAATTATAAATAAATATTGTAAATTAAAAATTAATGTGAAAATCCTGTATTTATGTAAAAAAATTTAGTATAGTTATGAAAATACAAATTATTGTAAAAATTTAAGTTAATTATAAAAATAAAAGATAAAAGGCAGGTAAAAATGAAAAGTAGCATTGAAATTATAAAGGATAAATTTGATGAGAAAAATTTTGATAAAATAAAAAACATTAATAATCAATATCTTGATGATTTTATAGTAAAATATGCGGAGCTTTTAAATCCAAAAAGTATTTTTGTTTGCAATGATTCAGAAGAAGATTTTAATTACATAAGAAATAAGGCCATAATAGATGGTGAAGAAATAAAACTTAACAAAGCAAACCGTACTCTTCATTTTGATGGGATCTATGATCAGGCAAGAGATAAAAAAAGGACAAAATTTTTATTGCCCAAAGGTGTAAATTTTGGGAATGAATTAAACACAATAGACAAAGAAGAAGGACTGGCAGATATAAAGGATATCATGTCGCAAATTATGAATGACAGAGAGCTGTTAATTTTGTTTTTTACTCTTGGACCTGCTGGTTCTCCTTTTACCATACCGGCAATCCAGTTAACAGACTCAAGTTATGTAGCACATTCTGAAGTTATATTATACCGGTCCGGATACGAGGAATTTAAAAGATTGGGAAATTGTGACAAATATTTTGGCTTTGTCCATTCAGAAGGTAAGCTGGAAAATGCAGTGAGCGTAAATGTAGACAAAAGAAGAATTTATATAGATACAGAGGAAGACATTGTTTACTCAACAAATACTCAATATGGCGGAAATACCATCGGATTAAAAAAATTGGCTATGCGTCTTGCAATAAACAAAGCTTCCAAAGAAGGCTGGCTAACCGAGCATATGTTTATATCAGGAGTTCATGGGCCTGGCAGCAGGGTTACTTACTTTTCTGGAGCTTTTCCTTCAATGTGTGGAAAAACTTCAACAGCAATGCTGGAGGGAGAAACTATAATTGGAGACGACATTGCCTATATTAAGAATATAGGAGGAGAGGGGCGTGCAGTCAATGTTGAGGCAGGTCTTTTTGGCATCATCCAAGACATTAACCCGGATGATGATCCTATGATATGGAAAATATTAAATGGAGAAGATGAAGTAATATTCTCAAATGTCTTAATGACTGAAGACATGGATGTTTACTGGATTGGGAAGCCAGGAAAAGTTCCGGAAAGAGGAATAAATTATTCTGGCCAGTGGAAACCGGGCAAAGTTGATGAGGATGGAAACGAGATTACCCCGTCACACAAAAATGCAAGGTTTACTACCAATTTGAAAAATCTTGATAATTTGGACCCAAAGTTTGATGATCCCAATGGCGTTAAATTAGGCGGTATAATATATGGAGGGAGAGACTCAGATACCTGGGTGCCTGTCCTGGAAGCATATAACTGGGAGCACGGCATCGTAACTGCAGGTGCCTCTATTGAGTCAGAAACAACAGCGGCTACTCTGGGAAAAACTGGTGTTAGAACTTTTAGCCCTATGTCAAACCTTGATTTTCTTTCTATACCTATAGGGAAGTATATAGATATAAATATTAAATTTGGACAGTCTCTGCGGGAAGTTCCCAAGATATTTGGTGTAAATTATTTCTTAAAGGGTAATGATGGAGAATATCTAAATTCAAAATTAGATAAGGTAGTATGGTTAAAATGGATGGAACTGAGGATTAATAATGAAGTTGGTGCTATAGATATTGGCACTGGTTTTATTCCCAAGTATGAGGATCTTAAAAAAATGTTTAAAAAATTCCTTGGTAAAGATTATGCTGAAGAGGATTATGTAAGGCAATTTACCTTAAGAGTCCCGGAAAATATTTCAAAAAATGAAAGGATTACAGATATTTATAAAAATATTAGCCACGGGGTACCGGATATTTTATTTGAAATTTTAAGAGACCAAAAGTTAAAATTGTTAGAATTAAAAAAGGAAAAAGGAGATTATATATCTCCTTTAAAATTTTAAATTTTAGTGTTGTCAAATTTATACATTACCAGGCCAGTGCAAGGTTTTGGATAAAAGAAAGTGGATTTTTGCGGCATAAGCCTGCCGGCAGAAGATATTTTTTCCAATTCTTTTAAGGTTACAGAATTTAAGATGACTCCCATATCAAAATTGTTGTTGTCTATGTTTTCCTTAACTTCTTCTATTGAATGTGAATACTTTATTTTTTCAATGCCATACCCGGGTTCTAACTTGTTCAGTAAAAATTTATGCAGTATACTCACATCTAAATTTTCATATTCGTAATCTACTTTTTTATTGTATGGCGGTATATTGGTAACACCGGATTTTAAGGTTAAGAAGTAAGATTCTTTTTCCTTAAAATAGACAAGGAAGCTTTTTTCCCCTTTGGAACTAGAATTTTGTAATTTTTTGTTTATAAAATTATTAGATTCTGTGCCCAGATTTTCAATATGGAAGTAATTGCTTATTGTTTGCAGTATTTTTTTAGATCCGGGGTATGCTTTGAATTTCACAATTCTATAAGTAGGAAATATTGATATGTCCTCCTGGCCACTGTCTACATATAATGTTAAGACATAATTTTCTGGCATAAAACAACTTTCATCTGCAGAATTATTTAAAATGGTCTCATTTTTATACATTAAAGATGTTTCATATCTGTGGTGGCCGTCAGCTATTAGCAGAGTTTTTTCCTTCATAAGATCAATTATTTTCTCAACAGTGTCTGCACTGCTTAGCCTCCATAGTTTGAATTTTAAAGTTTTGTCATACCCCGCTGTTATATCTATAAATGGTTTTTTACCAGTTTCAGTGCTTAGTATGCCGGATATTTTCTTTTGGGGGTCGCTGTACAGCGTGTAGACAAGCCCAAAATTTGTTCTGCAGCTTCTGAGCAAATTAAGCCTGTCCTGTTTTGGTTTTGGCAGAGTCTTTTCGTGACGTATTATTTTTTTTGTATGATATGGTTCAATTTTTGTCAGTCCAATAAAACCTGTTATCCTTTTTTTTTGGCCTTTTATGTAGAAATCTTCTTCAATTATATAGAAACATTTTTCATCATCAGTTTTTAGTATATTTTTGCCGGTCCAGTCTTGAAGGATATTCTTTGCAAGCGCATACTTATTTTTACCATTGCTGTCCTGGGGGAGAATAAGATTAACTATGTTGTAAGGATTTGAAGCCAGCAAAGCCTCTCTTTTCTCAGAAGAAATAATATCATACGGAGGTGATATTGCAGAAGATATATCAGATACTGCTTTCTTGTTATAGATAAGCCCATTAAATGGTAAGATATCTACCATATGAATTTTCCTTTCCAAATTATTTTTTTTTCGGCAATTTATAAATTATGTAATACATAAGTGGAATTATTATAGAACCTCCGACTATATTACCTAAAGTTACAGGTATTAGATTTTTTACCAGGATTGCCAGCCAGCTAATATCAGCTCCCATAAATTTACCAACTGGAATAAAATACATATTTGCAATGCTATGTTCAAAACCTGATAATACAAATAACATGATTGGGAACCAGATTGCAAATATTTTGGAAATCATTTCCTTTGCTCCTACTGCTAACCAAACAGCTAATACAACTAATATATTGCAAAATATTCCTCTAACAAAGGCATCTCCAAAACCCAGGTTTACCTTGCCGGTTGCTATTCCAATTGCAAGATCGCCAGCAGCGTTTGTAGAACCCGATGAACCATATAATCCAGATGTTGCAATTAAGGATGCAAATATTACTGAACCTACAAAATTTGAGACATAAACTATGCTCCAGTTTTTAAATAGCAGCCCCACTCCTATTTTTCTGTCAGCTACAGCTAAAGTCATTAAGTTGTTCCCTGTAAATAATTCTGCTCCTGCTATAACTACCAATATCAGGCCTACTGGGAAGACTGCTGCTCCCATAAATTTCATTAGACCAGCATCCAATCCTTTCATTGTCTGCATGACTGTAATGGCAGCATGTGCTCCGAACCCAACAAATAAGCCAGCGAGAAGCCCAAGTAGAATCATTTTAATTATCGGAAGCTTACCTTTCTTCTCACCGGAACCTATGACGGCTTCACATATTTCCCCTGGTTTCAAGCAATGATTTGTCATTTTGTTAATCCTCCTTAGATTTTTTTTGATTATGACTATGAAATCATTATACTATTAGATTACAAAATTATTTAAATTTAAGTATGAATTTTCGCATACAATTAAATATATACAAAAATATAAATTCAAAGTATTTTTTATAAAATTTCTGTATAAATATAAGATTGATTTGAAAATATAGCAATAGAAAAATTTATTTTTAAAAGCTTGGTACAATGGTTACAAAGTTGACATTGCATAAAACAGTGAGTAATATGTTGGAGTATTTTTTTTTGGTTTTATAATTTTACAATTACCTAATTTATTGTCTTATGAAAATAGAGATTGTTGAAAATGTTTTAAAATATAACAAGGATCAAGCAAACTTAAACAGGGAGTTATTTAAAAAAAATAATGTTCTGGTAATTAATTTGCTTTCTTCCCCGGGAGCAGGGAAAACTTCTTTAATAATAGAAACTATTAAAAGACTTAAGCAAAAGAAAAATATCGGAGTAATTGAGGGAGACATATCCTCAACACACGATGCGCAAAAAATAAAAGAATATATAAGTGAAGTAGTTCAAATAAATACTGGCGGGTCTTGTCATCTGAACGCAACCATGGTGGCAAAAGCTGTAGAAAAATTTAATTTGGAAAACTTAAACTTAATTTTGATTGAAAATGTTGGCAACTTGATATGTCCGGTAGGTTTTGACCTTGGCGAAGATTTTAAAGTAGTTGTATCATCGGTAAGCGAGGGGGATGACAAACCTGTAAAATATCCTCCTGTATTTATTAAAAGTAATGAAGTTATACTAAATAAAACCGATATGCTTGAATCAAGCGATTTTTCCATAGACTTTTTTAGGAAAAAAGTAAATGAATTAAACCACGGAGCAGAGATAATAGAGGTTTCCTGTAAAACCGGATCGGGTTTGGAAAAGTGGATAAATTGGATAACAGACAGGGACATTAAAAATAACTAGATTTTATTGACATCGTTTAAGGTAGATGATATTTTTGTTACAAACTGATTACAATTGTTTTATATATAAAAAATAACAGAGGGGAGACTGAATGCTTTATAAAACTCTGGAGAAGGAAGGGTATAAAGATTTTGTAAGGAATCTTATATCTGATTTTGAGTTTGTAGGGCCAAAGAAAAAGGATAGGGCAGTCCATGATTTTGTTACCATCAAAAGTATAGAAGAGCTAGATACTGATTATAAGCGAACAACAATACCTCCGGCAAAAAAAATTCTTTTTCCTCCAACGGAAGAGCTTGTTAAATATGAAATTAGAGATGGGATAAAAATCGAATCTGTAGTTGAGAGTAGCGAAAAAGTCCTTTTTGGCATTAATGCATGGGATTTAAATGCAATGAACTTTTTAGACAAAGTCTTTTCAGTGGACTTTGTTGATGAAAATTATTTTGCAAAAAGGAAGAAACTTATTGTAATAGGCAAAGATTGCGAGCCAACAGAAACGAATTTTTCATTAAGCATGGGGGCAGAATACGTAAAAGAAGGCTTTGACCTGTACATAACAGAGCTTAAGAATAAATACTTTGTAAGAGTTGGGACAGCAAAAGGGAATGATATTCTCGAAAAATATGCAGAAACAAAAGATGCCGGGCGGGAAGATTTTAAAGGTTACGACACATATATGGATGAATATAGGAAAAAATTTTCCTTAAAAGCTGGAATAAAAAGTTTTTACGACAACTTTGAACTAATCTATGATGATGATAAGTTATGGGAAAAAATAGCTGAAAATTGTTACAGCTGCGGTTCGTGCAATTTAGTTTGCCCAACATGTTTTTGTTTTAACGTAAAGGATGACATGGAGCTAAATCTTGTGGATGGAACGAAAACAAGAGAATGGGATTCATGCATGATACCAGAATACGGACTTGTAGCTGGCGGCCATAACTTCAGGCCTACAAAAGAAAACAGGTTAAAACAAAGGTATAGATGTAAATTAAAAACATCGCTTGACAAATACGGAGCCTATGGATGTGTCGGCTGCGGAAGATGTATTGAAGCATGTTTGGCTAAGATTAAGATTAGTGAAGACATTGATTTGGTTAAGAAAGAGGTGAGTGTTTAAAAATGGTATTAAATGTAGAAGAAAAAGGAAGCAATAAAACCATATATGTTCCAGATGTTGCTGCGATTACTGAGATAAAACAATTATCACCAACAGAAAAACAGTTTACCATAGTTATAGATGATATTGAGAAAAGAAAGCAATTTAACTTTAAGCCGGGCCAATTTGTGGAACTAACAGTTTTTGGTTTAGGGGAGGCTCCATTTTCCATACCGTCTTCTCCAAATAGCAAGGGCTCTTTTCAGCTTTGCATAAGAGATATCGGCAACGTGTCAGGCGCCCTTCACAGAATGAATGAAGGAGAAAAAGTTGGTATAAGAGGACCTTTTGGAAATGGTTATTTTCCGTATGAAAAAATGAGGGGGCATGATGTAATTATTATTGCTGGCGGTCTCGGCATGGCGCCGGTTATGTCTTTGATAAAATGTATTTTAGAAGACAGAGCAAGTTACAAGAGGCTGGTTGTAGTTTATGGAGCGGTTAGCCCTGAATATATACTGTATAAGGATGAAATTGAGGCATGGAAAAAAAGAGATGACATAGAATTATGTGT
>CAYMPQ010000074.1:0-6927 GCA_964392345.1 uncultured Actinomycetota bacterium | reverse complement strand
TATAGATTTTCTTTTTAAACAAAAGCTTGATTTTGGTTCTTTACCATCTGCTTTTGCAGAGAAAGCAATTTTTAAAGGAATTAATATCAACAATGTTAAAAAAATACTTGAGCGAAAAAAGACTACAATAGAGCGAATGTGGAAAACACATTTGTCTAATCAAGTAAAAAGTCTTCCAGATTTAAATTGCGTGTTAAGAAATATAAATAAAAATTTAAGAAAATATCTTTATGACAATATTTAATAATCCGAAAATTTAATCATATATCCATAATGATTGTCAGAATCAAGAAAATTTTATTACCATTCATGAATAGACAATTTCATTATCAAGGTAGATTCTTATTTCCCAGGGTTCTCTCACTGCGGACATAGTCCATCCAAGGGAAGTAATTAAACCTGCAATAAGGAGCTCTGCAGCTTCTGTGATATTTTTATTTCTTTCCCTACACCGACACTAATAAAATTATCCTTGTATTCTTCTTCAAATATAGCTCTTGCTTTATCTCCTGTACAGTGGCTGGGGCCAACATAATTTACTCCCATTTCCTTAAAGCTAAAAACAATTCTAGCTATGTCTTTTTTACTCTTATCACCTAAATGAAAGCCACCTAATACTAATAGAACTTTATCACCCATTAGGTTTTTCGCCATGTTTACTACACCTACTATTCCGGGATGAGCGCAACCTGTAATTATTATAAGTCCTTTATTTGTTTTGACTATTAAGGATTGTTCCTTAATAGAAGTTCCAAGCTCTCCGGTAGAACAAATTCCCTTGCAGAGCCCTAATGGCTCTTTTACTCTAACAGCCTTTGCACCATATTTTTCAATTTCACGACTGATATTTTCAGGAAAGCTTTCAGCTATATAAACCGTAACCCTATTATTTTCTTTTAGAAAGCTGCTAAGTCCTCCAGTGTGGTCATCATGGACATGTGAAAGAACTATCATGTCTATAGCAGAAGGACTTATTTTTAATTCCTTCATATTCTCCATAAGTATGGTACCATTTCTTCCTGTATCAAAAAGAATATTCTTTCCAGCTACTCTTATAAGACAGGAAAAGCCCCAGGCAGTTTTTAAACCTTCTCTGTAGGGATTATTATCATAAACAACGGTAAGGTCAATGTCTTTAACTGAGATTTTAGAAATGCCTTCCAATTTTCTATAAGCCATTTAAACATCTTTCTATTTTTATACCCATAAGGGAATTTATAATAATTACTACTATAGCGGCAAGTATAGCTATAATTTGTAACAATTAACAATTTAAAAGAATTAACCCTAAATTTCAAAATAGCGCTCATCATGGTTGCAATAAGTTTCATTTTATGTTATATTGCTTCAAAATAAAACATTAAGGAGATGCTACTGATTATGAGTACAGCAATAAAGATTTCAGACAAAATTGCAAACGAAGCAAAGATTTCGGCAAAAGTTACGCGCCGATCCATGGCAGGACAAGTTGAATACTGGGCTTATATCGGCAAGATTGCAGAGGATAATCCGGATTTATCTTTTTCAATAATCAACGATATCTTGCTTGGCAGGGAGCAGCTAAAAGAAGGACTTGGAGCCACTTATCTTTTTGGGGAAGGTGATTAGGCATTAAAATAATACAATCACCACTTTTCCAGAGACAGAAGAAAAAGTTGTATAAAAAACAGATAAAGATACTTGATAAAGAGATTAGCAAAATAGTAAAAAACCCAGAAGCTGGGCAAGAAAAAAGAGGAGCCATAAAAGGTGTTCGAATATACAAATTCCACATTGAAAAGCAGATTTTCCTGCTGGCTTATGAATTAGAAGCAGATGTTTTAAAGCTAATAATGGTTGGCAGTCATGAAAACTACTATAGAAATCTAACTAAATATCATAATGAATAATCCAGAATTTTAGTCCCCATGATTTACCCTATATTTTACCCTCATATCTATGACATTATTGTAGCCAAGAGTGACAATATCAAAGTTCTGCTGTAAAATTGACTTATTATTTTTTTTTTACTAATATATGCAATTGTTTCAGTAGATTATTTTACTCCAGGGCCCATAGCTCAGCTGGTTAGAGCAGCGCACTCATAATGCGGAGGTCCCAGGTTCGAATCCTGGTGGGCCCACCAAATGTTTAGCCAATCTTGCTTTGAGCCAATCTATTCTTAACGAGGTCTAAAAGATTTGTAGAAAATGGGTCTACTTTATTCAAAATAGCCAGGTATATGCTTATCCAATCTGCCAGCAAGATGCCACAAAAAACCTTGGTGGAGTTATCTTTTCCTTCTAATGCTATTTCTTCAAACCGGATTCTTTTTTCTATAAAAATGCCTTTTATGATATCAAGCCTTTTCTTCATCTCTTCTTTTTCTTTTTTATCTATGATAAACACCACAAAATACTTGGCGCGCAATTCAGGCCTCATCTCCCATGCTACTATTTCGTCATGATCTATCTCAGGTATGGTACCGAAGTGCGCAAAATTTTTGCTGGAGAGGCATATCTGGCTTTTCAGCCGGTAGCTGACTACTTCTGTTAATTTTGTACATCCATATATTACCGGAATGTTTTGATAAAGGTTTACAGCAGTTCTTTTTGCAATATTATTATATGTGCTAACGCTGGGATTTAATTTCTTTGAATATTTAAACATTGCATCTTCAATATCATTCCAATCCAAACCTAACGGGCAGCTGTCTTTAGCGTTGCATATATGGATAGCGCCAGCTCTATATAAAACGCCTACCAGCAGTGTGTATATATATCCAACAGACATCCTTGATGGAATATGGGCCTCATATCTTATGAGCCTAATATTTTTATTGCTGGCAGCTTTTTCTTCTAATTTTCCACCGGTAGTGATAACAGTAACGCCTGTACTAAGTTTTAAAACATTATCCACTGCTTTTACTACTTCAGCGGTATTCCCGCTGTAAGAAACTGCAATAACAAGAGTGTCTTCGTTGACCCATAATGGTATGGTGCTTTTGGAGCAAAAGATAATAGGCAACTTCAATTCGTTAATGTTAATAGACTCTATTAGTCTGTACGCAACATTGGCTGAGTTGCCGATGCCAAGGATTAAGACATTTTTAAATTTTTTCTTGTACCCTAAATTTGATTCTCTCACTATCTTTTCTGCTATTTTAAACTGTTTTGGAAAATCGTTAAGGATGTCTATTATTTTGTGGGGATCATTGTCGTAGATATACTTTTCATTGTCCAGTAAATCCAACTTTTTCCTCCTGCATGTTTTAGAAGCAATTAAGAACCCTTTTTCTATTTACGAATAAATATTATAATATTTAAACCAATAATACAATTTTGTAGATTACTAAAAATGATTTTAAAAGAACTTACAATAAATCTTGATGATATTTTTAAAAAAAATCTTGCCCTTGAGTGGGATAAAGCAGGGCTGCAGGTTGGAAATTTAGACAGAAACATTAAAAAAATACTTATTGCCCTGGATATAAATAACAGTGTTATAAAAGAAGCAACTGGTTTGGGGGCTGATTTAATTTTATCGCATCACCCGTTGATATTTAATCCTGTTGATGCAGTTACAAGCGCAGATAGTGTCCAGAAAAAGATATTGAACCTTGTTGAAAATAAAATAGCTGCATATGCCGCTCACACTAATTACGATATTATGCCCGGTGGATTAAATGATTTTGTTGTAAAAATATTGGATTTAACGCCTCTCGGTATAATAGAGCCTCAGTATGAACAGTGGTATAAGTTTGTTGTTTTTGTTCCTAAAGAATCAGAAGAAAAAGTAAGAGATGTTATCTGCCGGCATGGCGGCGGGCAATGGAAAAATTATTCGTGCTGTACATTTAACATAGATGGCAGGGGCACGTTTCTGCCTCTAAAAGGTGCAAAGCCTTATATAGGAAAATCCGGAAAAATAAATTATGTGGATGAGGTTAAAATAGAGTGCATAGTTAGCGAAAACGCCTTGGAAGAAGTTGTTAGCTCTACTATAGCAGCGCATCCTTACGAGGAAGTTGCTTATGATATTTATAAAATAGAAAACAAATTTCCAGATGCAGGAGTAGGCAGGTACGGCGAACTTAAAGAGGATAAATATTTTGCTGAGTTTCTTGAAATTATAAAAAATAAAATGAATATTAAAAATTTTAGATGGCTGTCTGATGGCAGCACAGATCTGGAAAAAAAGAAAATCAGCAAAGTAGCTGTTGTAAATGGAAGCGCAAACTCTCTAACAGATAAACTGGCTGCCCTTGATTGTGATTTGTTAATTTTGGGAGAAATCAGCCATCATAATGCGCTAAGCATTATAGAAAGCGGAAAAATACTGGTAGAGATAGGGCATGGGTGCAGTGAGAAATGGGCCGTATGCGATATGTATGAAAAGTTAAAAGAATTTTCCAAGTTACAAAAAATAAAGATAGAAATCATAAAGAGTAAATTAAGTCACATAGCCTGGAGGTATTATATTGAATGACTCAAAATTTAATGTTCTCAGTTTGGTAAAGCTGCAAATGGTAGACAGCAGGATATCTAAAAAGGCAAGAGACATTGAGAATGTGAAGAATAATGAAGAATTGACTTTGATAAAAAAAGAGTTTGATGAGATTGATGACAAGCTAAAGTTGCTTGATAAAAGATA
Organism: uncultured Actinomycetota bacterium; assembly: GCA_964392345.1. Classification (GTDB taxonomy): domain Bacteria; phylum Actinomycetota; class Humimicrobiia; order Humimicrobiales; family Humimicrobiaceae; genus JAUVXY01. The sequence goes on along the minus strand of CAYMPQ010000074.1, from coordinate 2,295 downwards.
CCGGGAACTGGAGAATGAGCGGAAAAGAAAGGAAGATTCTATTGGAACTCATGACGAAAAGATAAAAAGAGATGAGCAAAAGTTATTTAGCGGAACCATCACAGATGCAAAAGAACTGGTAAATTTACAGGAGGAAGTTAAAATTCTTAAGAAAAGCAACGATGAAATTGAAAACCAAATGTTGGAATTCATGATCAAGATAGATGATTTGCTTGAGGAGATAAAAAATATTCAAGAGAAAAAAGAAGAGCTTGAGTCACAAATAAATAGTATGGAAAAAGATATAGGCAGGCAAGTAAAATTATTGGAGGAAAAAATAAAAGATTTAAAAGAAATAAGGGGTACTGTCACTTCAGGCATATCCGGGGGCTATTTAGACGAGTATGAGAAAACAAATGCCAAGAAAAAGGGTATTGTTGTCGGTGTTTTAAGGGATAAATTTTGCAGTGCCTGCAATATGCAGATTCCAATCGTTGAAGCGGAAAAAATAAAGGATTTAGATAAAGTATACAAGTGCCCCTTATGCGGCAAGATGCTTATTATTTACAGAGATGAAATTGAAGAAATAATATCTGAATTGGAGACTTAAATGGCAGAGGCTAAAAATGAATATAATTATTTAAAAGTTTACTTTGATGGCGGCTCAAGAGGAAACCCAGGTCCGGCTGCAGTAGGCGCTGTGATATATGATGAGAATGATAAAAAGATTGATGAGGTAAGCTTATGTATTGGTAAGCAAACCAACAACATAGCTGAGTATATGGCTCTGGACAAGGTATTGGATGCGCTGGAAGGTTTTAGATGTGGCAAAGTCGTGCTATTTACCGACAGCAAACTTTTGCATCACCAAATCAAAAAAATTTGGAAAATAAAAGATAGCAGTATTCTAAAAATTTATCTGAGCATAAATAAAAAGCTCAGCAGGTACGGTCTTGTAGATCTGAGGCTCATACCAAGAGAGATGAACAAAGAAGCGGACAGACTGGTAAATTTGGCGCTTGACGGGAAAGAGACTTCTTACGAAGGAGAATCTGAAATAAAATTTGGCAGTATAGAAGATCCTGACAGCACAGGTAAGTAGAAGCTGTTGATTTTTTATTAAATACCACTATTATTATATATGGAGTTAGTCGAGTAGTCGCGCAGGGCATTTTGCTTTGCGAGGAAAGTCCGAGCTCCATAGGGCAGGATGCTGGGTAACGCCCAGTGAGGTTAGCTTTAAAGGCTAGCCTTAACGCTAGTGCAACAGAAAATATACCGCCAGAGCATAGCTTCAAGCTAAATTCTGGTAAGGGTGAAAAGGTGAGGTAAGAGCTCACCAGCAGTCTGGTGACAGACTGGCTTGGTAAACCGCATCCGGAGAAAGGCCAAATAGGGAAGTATAAGGTGGCCCGCCTTCTTCCGGGTTAGGCCGCTAGAGGTAAATAGTAATATTTGCCCCAGATGGATGACTACTGGTGTCTGTGATATTCACAGGTACTACAGAACCCGGCTTACAGGCTAACTCCACAAATTTTAAGCCGCTTTCTTGAGGTTAAATAATCAAAACTTCCTAGTCAGAATCCCTGAATTTGTACTCAAAAACAGGGTTAACTTGTACACTTCCATTATACATAAAAACTAAATTTTTAAAAATATTTTTGTTTAGTTAGTACAATATCTGGAATAAAGAAATTTAATTTTTAAAGAAAAAGTGCAATAATAAATGATAGTGTAATTTAATGGAAGGATAGCTTTGGAAATAAGACATCATATAGGAATTATATTATCGGTTATATTTTCAGTTATAGGTACAGTTCTGTTAGCCTTTTCTTTAACGATTAAAAGTCATAGGGAGATCCGTATTAAAGGTGTTGCTGCAACTCAAACCTCTATAAATAAGCCGTTATTTTGGTCAGGATTAGGATTAATAGCAGCGGGTTCACTAATGCAACTATTGCAATGGTGATATAAGGTTTATTTCATTCATAGTGCTTATAGTAGAAAACTATCTTTCGTAAAGAGTGTTAAAGTAATTTAATTTCTTTTGAAAAAATTATTGAAGTAGAAATAAAATTCCTTAGGAGTTGAATTATTTTTTAAATGATATTTTTTCTATATTTTTTCTGAGATCAGATGCACAGAGATTTCGTATTTTCTGTTCAAAATCATTTCTAAACTCTTTAGCTAAGAGAATTTTTCTTTTGCAAATAGAACAATAATAAAATCTTAATTTTTTATTTATGAGATTTAAATGTGGAATTAGATTAGAATCGCACTTCCTGCAGTATGGTCCACGAATATAGACTTTCCTAG
>CAYMPQ010000073.1:0-7264 GCA_964392345.1 uncultured Actinomycetota bacterium | reverse complement strand
GTTTTAATTTTTTTCCTTTAAATTTACCAGATATAATTCTAATGATTTATCACCACATAAAAAATTATTAAATGATCATTCAATGGAGAATATATATGGATACAAAGGCTGGTTGCCTTCGTAAAATTCTAACTCTATCTTTGGAAAATATTTTTCTAAATCCCTTTTTATTTTGTCATTATCTTCTAATCTGGCATCCTTTCCAGTATAAAAAGTAATGATTTCTTCACCGCTTGTTACCATATCCCTGACAAGATCTATTACTGTACTAACAATATCATCTGAAACAACTCTTACTTTTCCATCACAAAGACCTATAAAGTCTCCTTTTTTTATTTCTCCAACAAATAAATTTGCATTTCTGACAGCAACTGTTATTTCTCCGGTCTTTATTTTCTCAACAGCGGTTTTCATATTATAAATATTTTCCTCTAATTTTAAATCATGATTATAATTTAAAACTGCAGTTATTCCCTGCGGAATTGTTTTTGTTGGAACTACTATAACTTCTCCTTTGATAATTTTTTTAGCTTGCTCAGCGGTAAGCACAATATTTTTGTTATTCGGAAATATAATTGTCTTCCTGTCACCAAGCTTTGTTACTGCTTTAACTATGTCATACGTAGACGGATTCACGCTCTGTCCGCCTTTTATTGCTATATCTGCACCAATACTTTTAAATATTTCTTCAAGACCCTCGCCATTGGATACTACTGCAAGAACTGCCCTTTTCTCTTCTTCTTTCTTTTCCTCTTTTTCACCCTCTTTTATTATCCCTGCCTTCATTGTCTGATCCACCATATTATTTATTTCAACATCATGCAGCGTCCCTTCCCTTAAAGCTCTTCTTAAAACTTTATTTGGGACATTAGTGTGAACATGAATATTTGCCAGCTGCTCATTGCCTACAACCATGGTACTGTCTCCAAGACTTTCAATATCCTCTCTGAGTCTCTTTATATCTATCCTGCTGCCCTTAACAATAACCTGGGTACAGTACATATATTTGATGTTTGATTGGATGTTAAATTCTTTCAATTCCTCATATTTATTTGAAGTGTCTAATTTTTCTATATCCTCTGCATAAATTTCCTCAGGCTCGCTACCGGTTTTGGCATATGTTTTCTTGCTATTTCCTCCAGACTTAATTTTGAAACCACCATTGTCCTTTGACAGCTCTGCAAAAGCTTTTTTTACTCCAACAATTATTTCCAGAACCCCCTGAGCCCCGGCATCCACTACACCAGCTTCCTTTAAAACCGGCAGCAGATATGTAGTCCTTAAAACTGATTTTTCAGCTTCTTCAATAATTTTATCCAGTAACTCTAAAAAATCTACATCTTTATTATCATAGTTAATTTTCAAATTTTCAACAACTTTATGCAAATCCTTTACAAGAGTTAGCATGGTCCCCTCTGTTGGGTTTTGTACAGAGCTATAAGCCAGGTCTCTTGATGCTTTAAAAGCTTTCTCTACAGTATTTAGGTTTACACCATCCTCGCTCCCCAATACATCAAACAGCCCTTTTAGAATTTGAGAAAGTATAACGCCTGAATTCCCCCGGGCACCCATTAATCCGCCAAAAGAAACAGTGTCTCCAACACTTTTTACAGTATAGGTCTTTAGTTTTTCAAGTTCCCTTCTGATATACTGCAAAGTAAGAAGCATGTTAGTGCCCGTATCTCCATCAGGCACAGGAAAAACATTTAAGTTGTTTATTTTATTTTCACTTTTTTTAAAATTCTTTATTATGGTTTCTGCTACTTTTCTGACATCTTTGCTTTCTAATTTATAAAACATTTTAAATACATACCTCTTTGTTAAAATAAGTACATCTAATATATTGTACTATTTCACACATTATATTATTACATAATTTACTTTGTTTCCACCTGTTCAAGGATATTATAAAGTTTTAAGATTTTGCATACATTCTCAGCTACTAGTTCCGATCCTTCTTTGTTTGGGTGTATGCAATCTTTTTGTATATAACTGTTGATTTTGCCATCTTTTGTAAAAATTTCCCATAAATTTAGGCACGCAAAACCACCATTTTCTCCAATTTCTATAATTTTTTCATTATACAATTTATATACCTCTATCTGCTTTTTCCTGAAACTTTCATCCTCTGACAAAGGAAAACACCCTGAAACGGGGTTTATGCCCATCACTACAACCTTTATTTCCTCAGATTCAATCTTCTTCAACATATCAAAATAATAATCAGCAAAAGGCAGTATGTCTAACTGAGGAATATAACAACCTTCGTCATTTTTATATAATATTAAAGACTCTTTTTCGTTAAATTTGTTTCTATCAACTTTAAATAACATTCCATCGTTTAGCCCAAAATTTATAACAACCACATCAGGCTCATAATAAAGAACATCGCTGCCAATACGCCCGTATCCGTCTGCTATTGTATTTCCCCCTATGCCGCTGTTTATCACCTTTACATGTGGATATTCCTCCAGTAATAAATTTTCTAATACAGCGGGGTAGGATTCATCATACTTTAGGTTCCAACCAAAAGTAACAGAATCTCCAAAACAAACCACGCATGGGCGCCTGTCTTTTATCTCTTCCGGACTTATATTTTTTGTTTCAATCCTAAGTCCGGGGTAATTAAAAGACATGACAGAGACTGCTTTTCCTGCAAGGAAGCTGCATGATGCTATGGATACCGCAACAAATATGCTCAAGATTATAAAAATTAATATTTTCTTATATTTTTTCATTTTTTATCTATTTGCCCATTTCTTACAAGTAGCATATTATTTTAAAAACAGGCATTTTTATTTCGCTCAGACGCAAGAGCTTTGTTTGACTTGTAAACTAAATAATAAAATGGTAACATTCCTATTTGTTTTTATAAAGAAGCAGCTTATAATATGCAATAATCTTAAGGTTTTGATAACATAATAAAAACAAAACAAGTTGTAATTGAAAATAATTGTTTTTTAAAATACAGGAGAAAAAATGTCTAATAAATGTGATGTTTGTGGGAAAAAGCCGGAATTTGGAAACAATGTGAGCCATTCCCATAAAAAAACTAAAAGAATGTTTAAGCCAAATGTACACAAAATTAAAGTAGAGTACATGGGCAAAGTAAAAAATTTAAATATCTGCACCAAATGCTTAAAATCAGGTAAGGTTAAAAAAGTCGTTTAGTTTTAACAATGATACGCGTAAATAATAGTTAAATTATCCGGCACATGTTGCAACCCGGTAAAGTCATCCAAATATTTCACCAGCTTTTACGCAATAGCCATTAACAAAATCAATAGCTGATATTACATTTTTACCGGGAGCTTTTAATCTTTCTATTTTTACAATTTCATCATTTCCACATTTTACTAAAATTCCTGTTTTTTTGTCTGCGATTAGTATAGTGCCGCATTTTTCTTCTCTGCCAAAGTTGCTTTTATACCTGTTGCCATCTTCAAAAACACCTGCTTTGAGAATCTTGATCCTGTTTTTTCTCCAGAGGCAGTAGCACCCGGGCTTACTGCTGAATGCTCTCACCTTATTTACTATCTCCACTGCACTGCTTTTCCAGTTTATCTTTAAATCTTCTTTTCTTATCATAGAGGTAAAAGTGGCATCCCTGTCACATTGAGGAATTGTCGTTAGTCCGGTCCCCTCTATTAAATCCAGCGTAGCAACCAGCAGTGGGCAGCCAACCTTTTCCAATTTATTTTCAAGAACATCCCTGTTGTCATCACTGTCAATTCCAAATTCAGCCTGGATATAAATATCTCCAGCATCCACTTTCTCAACCATTTTTATTATACTGACTCCTGTCTTGTCGTCACCATTCAGCAAAGTGCTTATTATGGGTGATGGTCCCCTGTGTTTAGGGAGAAGGGAGGGGTGAACATTTATACACATATCAGGAGCCAGGTCCAGTAATTTTTTAGGCAGTATAAGGCCTGAGCTCACCACAACTATGCAATCAAAAACGGTTTTTGAAATACTTTCTATTAATTCATCGTCTATCTTTTCTGCCTCTATAAAATCAACACCTAACTCCATTGAACTTTTTTTTACAAGATTCGGAAGAACTTTTTTGCCCCTGCCTTGCTTTTTATCAGGTGCAGTTACAACTTTTAATATTCTATGATTTGAAGTATATATTTCCTCCAAAAACGGAACAGAAAATTCGGAAGAACCAAAAAATAATAATTTCAATACAAACCCCTTTTTTATTTAATCCGGGCTAATCTCGTTTATCTTAGATAAAAATTCCCTTTTTGACTTCCCGCTGAGGTGATCTACTATCAAAATACCGTCCAGATGATCAATTTCATGCTGAAATATCCGCGCCATCATACCTTCAGCTTCAAGCTTAATCTTCTTACCATTTAAATCCTCTGCCCTTACTCTAATTTTTTTAGCCCTTTTTGTGCTGCACAGTATTGAATATACGCTCAGGCATCCTTCTTCCTGCTCTACCTGCTGGTTATCTAAAATTTCTATTTCTGGATTTATATAAATTTGAGGCTTATCTTCAAAATTAATTGCAATCATTCTTTTTGACACACCAATCTGTGGAGCAGCCAACCCTACTCCGGAAAATTCTCCACTGGTAACAGTGTCTGTCATGTCATTTGCTAATTTCAATATTCCATCATCAATATTTTCTACTTTTTTACTTTTCATCCTTAATACAGGATCGCCAATTTTCCTAATTTTTCTTACTGCCATAATATCCTTTTTGTAATAATACCCTTCCGGATAGCAAGTTTCTTTATGCCGTACTACAGTATCCAGGCAGGATCTACATCTACGATTATTTTATTTTCATTATACTTTTTAAATACTTTCAGCACACTGCTTAATTTTACATTTAATTTATCAATTTCAGTAGTTTTTATAAGAAAATGCCATCTGTAAAACTGATTAATTTTATAAAAAGGTGCGGCTACCGGCCCTAATATTATATCACAGGCACTAATTATTTTATTCACGCTTTTAAATAATTTTTTAGCATCGCTTTCTACAGCATCTTTGCCTTTACCAGAAATTATTATGTTTATTAAATTTGAAAAAGGCGGATACATCAGTTCCCGGCGATTTTTAAGTTCTTCTTCGTAAAATGAGCCGTAATCCCCATCCATAAAATTTTTTATGATACTGCTTCCAGGATTATATGTTTGTATTATGACTTTCCCCTTTTTTGATTTTCTGCCTGTTCTTCCGGATACCTGAGTTACAAGCTGGTAAACTCTTTCATGCATATGGTAATCAGGCAGCGCAAGCATACTGTCACAATTTATAATTCCGACCAGTGTGACATCTTCTATATCTAATCCCTTTGCTACCATTTGAGTGCCTATTAAAATAGATGGGCTTGTAGAAATAAATTTCTTCAGTATCTCTTCATGTGATTTTTTCTTTGATGTTATATCAGAATCCATCCGCAATATCTCTGTATTTTTAAATCTTAAATTTAATTTAGCTTCTACTCTCTGTATACCTGTTCCGTATAGGAAAACATTTTTACTGCCACAGGCAGCGCACATGCCTGTGTATTTTTCTTCCTTCCCGCAGTGATGGCATATAAGTTTCTTGTCATATTTGTGAAACTTGTAGGGCAAGTTGCAATTTGGGCATTCAGGAATGTAGCCGCAATCGCTGCACACGGTAAAATTACTGTAACCTCTCCTATTTATGAAAATAATTATTTTATTATTTTTTTCAACTTCTTTTCTAATAGCTTTAAATAATTCATTGGTAATATCAGGATCTTCTTTAAACTTATCTATGGATCTCAAATCAATTACTTCTTTGTCTACTGAAATCATGCTTTGGGCCTTAACAGGTATTTTAAGCAATGTAAAACTGTCATCTCTCTCTGCATTAAATCTTGTAACTACAGATGGGGTGGCACTGCCAAAAACAACCGGTATTTTTAATATTTTTCCAAGCTTTAAAGCTGCGTCCTGTGTATTGTATCTTACAAGCGAATTTTCTTTGTAAGACGGATCGTGCTCCTCATCAATAATTATTGCTCCCAGATTATTGATTGGCGTAAACAAAGAAGACCTCGTTCCTATAATAATACTGTACTTGTTTTCCAAAATATTTAACCATCTTTCATACCTCTCCGCCTTACCCATCCCTGAGTGATATACAGCAACCTCAGGCCCAAATACTGATTTAAATCTTGAAAATAATTGTGGGGTCAATGAAATTTCAGGAGTTAGAATAAGCGCCCGCCTGTTTTTTTCTAATATTTTCCTGCAAACTTCAATGTATACTTCAGTTTTTCCGCTCCCCGCAACTCCTTCTATTAAAAATCCATGGAAAACATTTTTATCAATAGATGAATTTATATTTTCTAAACATTTTTTCTGATACGCGTTTAAAATTATTTTCTTGCTTTTAAGTTTATCTTCTGTGTACAGGAAATCATAAAAAAAGTCCCTTTTTACCCTTTCACTTTTAACTGCCAATATCTTTTTGTCTATAAGCGCCTTCAGGCTTGCAGAACTGCACCCGGTATTTTTAACAAGTTCACTTCTTGGAGCCCTGCTGTTTTTAATTAAGTAATCTATGATCCTTTTCTGTGAAAAATTTTTATTCCAGTTTATTTTATTTTTAATTTTTCTGTAGCCATTTAAATTTAATTCAATTAAATCCTGATATTTTAATTTCACATTTTTGCTGGATATATCATAACTATGTGATGCAATCCCTTCTTTTTCCAGCGACTTTAATATTTTTTTGATATCTTCTTCGCGGACACGTCCGGCGGCACTCATTTTTTTTATTAACTCTGATTCTGAAATTGCCCCATCCTGTTTTATGCATCCCAGTTCCGGGTAATCGCCGACTAATTTCTTTAACTTTTCCGCATCAAATTTCCATGTCTTTTCTAATTTGTATTTACCGCCGGGGGGTAAAAAAAGATTAAAAACCTTGTTTACAGGCTGAATATAATAACAGCTCATCCACTGTATAAGTTTTAATCTGTTTTCATCAAAAAGAGGCCTGTCGGTTATTACTTTTTCAATGCATTTAATTTCTTTTTCCAAAAGAGAGGATTTGTTTTTGACATTAACGATATACCCGAGTTCTAACCTTGATTTAAACGGTACCAGGACAATATTTCCCACTTTTGCATGATTTACTAAATGCGGGGGTATCTTATAATCAAAAGGGTGATCAATGTTGAGAACAGAAATATCTAAGTAAACCTCTGCATATCTATTCGCACATTTATTAATTTTATTCATCTAATATTAATTTTACTAAAGGT
>CAYMPQ010000072.1:0-7504 GCA_964392345.1 uncultured Actinomycetota bacterium | reverse complement strand
GTTTGAAGTAAGTTTGCAAATTTTATGGCTATCTGCCATTGTATTATAACAGTTACTTTAATATCATTTTTTAATACAATAGCAACAAAACCATTTATATAACATATCTCAGGTATTTTGACAAATACTTTTAAGCAATAAAAATTACATACTGCAACAGGTAAATCGGTGAAAAACGATAAATTAAAAAAAATATTTGACAGCTTAAAATTCCCGGTAAGGCTCCCTACAATGTCATGGGCCCTGTATGACCTTGCCAATACATCTTTTGCAGTAGTGATAATCACCCTCATCTTTCCGGTATTTTTCACAAGTGTCGTAGCAAGCCAGGCAATGTATCCCAAAAATTTCGGTGATATGATGTGGGGGTTAAGCAGCGGCATATCCATGCTGCTTACTTCTATATGCGCGCCCATATTTGGAGCAATTGCAGATACCACAAGATCCAAAAATAAATTTCTGATTATTTTAACATTGATGTGTATTTTTTTCTGTTCACTCCTTTATTTTCTAAAAGAAGGCATGCTAATAGAAGCAATGATTTTATTTATATTGGCCAACTTTTTTTACCAGACATCCATGATGTTCTACAACTCATTTCTGCCCCAACTGTCCAGTAAAAACAATATAGGAAAGATATCAGGATTTGGTTTTTCGCTGGGATACATTGGAGGATTTGTAACACTTCTTATAATTTACCCATTTGTAAGAGGAGGGCTTGACGCACAAAACCTTGGCAATATTAAATTAACTTTCCTGATTACTTCTTTATTCTTTCTGATATTCTCACTTCCGTCTTTTATATTTCTTAAGGATCTGCCTGCGCAAAAAGAAACAAAAATAAACACTTCTTATGTAACATATGGATTTAGAAAATTAGCCTGTACTCTAAAAAATATTAAAAGATATAAAAATCTACTTAGATTTTTAATCTCGTATTTCTTATTCAGCAATGCCTTCTCAGTTTTTGCTCTTTTTGTTGCAATCTATGCCAAAAGCACTTTAAACTTGAGTCTTTCTAAAATTATAACTTTTGCTATCATTGGAAATATAGCAACTATTATCAGTTCATTGTTTTTTGGATGGCTGACAGACAGAATTGGATCTAAAAAAACTATAAATATAACTTTAGTAATATGGATCATTATTATACTGATTGCAACAACAATTATCACAAGACCAGCATTTTATATAGTCTGGGTTTTAGCTTCTGTAGCCACAGGATCTACTCTTATTGCCAGCAGAAGCCTTATGGCATTTTTAATTCCTGTAGACAGCGAGGCAGAATTTTTTGGTTTTTATTCCATAAGTGGGAAATTTTCTGCAATTTTAGGCCCAATTGCCTTTGGGCTTATATCATATATTACCAAAAGCCAGAGAGCTGCACTACTTAGCACGTTACTTTTTTTGATAGGAGGGCTTATAGTCCTCCAGTTTGTAAAAGTCCCTGCCCGCAGAAAAACCAATACCCGGCATATTGTTTAGCTGTAACTTTCATTTAAATATTATTTTTTAATTATTTTATCTATAACGTATTTAAAAATAAAAAGTTTGAAGGCAAGACTTAAAATAACTTCTTTTCTGATTTTACTTTTATAGATGTATTGTTCTTGAAGTTATCCGGATATATAACAATAGTCTTTCCTAAACCAGTTGCAGAAGGAGCGATAATTGCTTCATATCCCATATCATAAGCAGAATCAGCGATGCTGTTAGATATAACCACAGTGTCGGGATCAGTTCCCGCACCGGAAATTAGTTCCTCCTCTTCTATATTAAGTAACTTAATATTTTTAGGGTCTGTAAGGTCTAAAACCTTACTAAGGATGATATTTAATTTAGATAATTTGTATTCATACTTTGGAATTACTCCTTCAAATTGCCGCAGTATTTCTTCACTGCAGACTTCTTGGGATTCTCCTGTATATATTGCACCAAATTTCCCTTTTATATGCCACCTTCCACTGGAATTGAGGCTATTAATTGTGCTTAGAGGATTGCTTCCCTTTCGGAAACCCCTGTAACATTCTATTGATAGTGAAAAATAGAAGAGATTTTTTTTAACTTATCTTTGAAATCTACAAGTTTAGATACCATAAATGGCTTATATTAAGATTACTAATTGATGATTTAAGTAAAAACACCACTTTCCATATTTGTAAGAAGGTCTATAATCATCTGTGCTCCTTGTTCCGGAGTCTCAGCAGCAAATATTGTTTTAACAGGAGTACGGCTGCCAAGTGCTCTATTTGAAGTATTTAGCCATTTTTTTGCATCTTCTCTTGTAAATGTATCCAGAAGTTTTTCTTCCAGTTCCTTTAATTTTGAGATTCTTAAAGCTGAATTATAATGAGGTTTTATATCGACCTCATGTTCCCAACGGTAAATACTTTTATCACTTATTCCTATAATTTGAGCAAGTTTAGCCTGTGAAAAACCCAGATTATTTCTAATTTTTTTTATTTTTATTTTTTTTAATATTAGATCTCTTTCCTTCTCCAAGCTTAAATTCATATGTGCCACTTTAGTATCACCTCTTTTTAATAATTATACATTTTTTAATTTGTCTAGACATAATTTTAATTTTTATTTATAAAAAAATCAAGGCATTATTATAATAAATACGTAACACGAGCTTTTGGATAACTCGTTTTTATACGAACTATTTTCATTATAGTATACTTTTCTTGTACACATTATATGAAATAGTTTAGAATTTGTAATATAATATCAATTTAACAGGGCAGACCTGCATCCAGTATTTTTTACATTTGTTTTTAAATTTTACAAGTATCTTTAAAAAATATTTGCAATGGAACTATATAATTATAATGGCACTGAAGAGTTAAATTATAATATAGAAAAGCAAGAGGATAATCTTTCAGGGAAAAACCATCTGCAGAAATATATACTGACTTTTAACTCGCCATACAGGACAGGAGTTGCAGAAAATGATAGCGTTCATTGTGAGCTATTTTTAAGCAAGGGCTGCAATTCATTCACCGCTACTGAAAAAAAACTTGAATATGCCAATACTGCCAGGCCCAAAACTGCAATAGACACACTTCTTATTGCCATACACGGATTTTCTGCTAAAAAAAACAAGATGGACAACTACTACTATTTTATCAGTAAGGCAATTGAAAAAAACGTAAGCTGTGCATTTATAAACCTCCCATTCCACTTGTACAGGAGCCCGGAGAAAGAAAAAAGCGGGGAAAGATTAATATATTATGATGACGCGCAAACTTTAAAATTCTTTCACCAGAGTGTAGTTGATGTAAAAAAGTTCATCGATATCATCTCAAACATCCTGCAAATAAAAAATATCGCACTCTGTGGCCTTAGCCTTGGAAGCATGGTTTGTTTAATTACAATGGCTTATGACAAAAGAATAAAAAAAGGCATCTTTCTTATTGGCGGCGGGAATTGGCATGAGATTCACTGGGGTAGCGCTTTAAAATTTGTACTCAAAGGAAACTGCGCAGACAAAGGCCAGATGACTGAAGAAAAATGCAGAAATTTTTATTCAAATTTTCCTGATTTTCTTAATAAATTCAAGCAAACTAATATTGAAAAAATACCTTTTGACATAAGAGAGTGCCCGGAATTAAAAAAAGTAACCACAAGAATGTGTTTTCTTTGCGATCCCATAGCCTTTGCCCATAAACTTAACCCAAAAAATGTCTTGATGATAAATTCCAAGCTTGATTTCTACTTTTCTAAAAAATCTACCACAAGCTTATGGGAAGAGCTTGGGGAACCTGAAATATATTGGTTAAACAGTTTTCACACCAGTAAAATTCTTAGAAATAAAAAAGTTATAAATAAAACTTTAGATTTTGTACTAAACGGTTAAAACCTGCCTGCTGCAGAGTATTCTTTCTCTCATCTTGCCTGTAATCCCAGCGTAAAATCCATGTAAAGAGTTTTAGAATATTTTATTAATCAGCTCTTGCTGCCTTTCCCGGCCCAGGATAACTTGTTTAATATAAAGTTTCCAAGCAAAGAGTACTCAAGCACTATTGCCCCTTCAGGGCACATCTCGCTACAGCAAAAACACCTGATGCACTTTTTATAATCAAACTTTATGCTGTTATTTTTAATAAAAACAGATTTTGGAGGACATACCTTTACACAGGTTTCGCAAAGGGTGCATTTGTTCTTGTTTACATATGGATAAGGATTAAGAGAATTTCTAATAAAAGGAAGTATGTAGTTTCTTGCAAAATTATTTTTAATAAGTTCTTCCCTGCCTGCATTTTTAGGAAGGATAAAATTAGATAAAGCAATTTCATCCAGCTTTTCTCCCAGCAGTTCAATATCTCCTATGGCGCTTCCCTTAATTCCTCTATTTTTTGCAGCTGCCAGAGTCGGACACAGCTCTTCTCCTATACCGATTATTTTTGCCATTACAGTATCTACGGAAAAAGGATTTTCACTTGCCAGAATTAGCCCAATTTTTCTTGGTGTGCCACTCATCCCGGGCCCGTCGCCTTCTATCCCAAGGATGCCATCCATTATAGTTAGTCCCGGTTTAACCAGCATCACTAAATCAACAAGCATATCTGAAAAATCTTCTACCCTGTTAAATCTTGCATGGTAGCCAGGTTTTAAAAACCCGGGGACAACTCCAAATATGTTTTTTACAGCTCCTGTAATAACAGTAAGGTCATGGGTTTTGAATTTTGGCAGATTAATTATTATATCAGCGCCAAGAACAGGGTTGATCACTTCAAACTTCTTAATTACCTTGCCGCCTTTAAAGGACAAAGAACTATACTCTGTATTATAGTTAAGCTTACATCCTGCTTTTTTTGAAATATCTGCCAGTCCAGTTTTTTCATAAACTTTTTTTAGGTTATTTTTTGTATAAGGAATTCCTGCACCAGGACTATCAACAATTGTGATATTTTCACTGCTTCCGGTAATCTCTGAAATCTTTTCAATCACTGTTTCAACAAACACAGGGTGAGTTGTAACAGCATTTTCAGGCAAAGCAGCTGAAAGCAAATTAGGCTTTATGACAATATTGCTACCCGGCTTTATAAATTTACTAAGTCCGCCTATCATATCAGTACAGCGCCCGATTGCATCGCTTAAAACTTTTTTGTCATAGCTTTCACATCTTACAACACTGACTTTAGGTTTATTTTTCATCTGCCGCCCTTTTTATTTAAGTAGTCTTCCTCTTTAAAATAATCTGCAATGCTCTTTTAAAGACTGTCTATATAATAAAATTGTAAATATAATCTTTGGTTTGTAATTATTACAGCAAAAAAATAAGTGACCTACCAACATAAATTTAAAATTAAACTTACTATGGTAAATCACTCATTTAAGATTCTACAAACTAAATTTTATTGGCATAGTATCTTATAGATACACTGCCATCAAATTAGCTTAATATCTTTTATAGCCTCTGTCTGGCCTATCTGATCTCTCTTTTCGAGGACGAGCTTCGTCTACTCTTAAAGTACGTCCGCCAAGATCTGCGCCATCTAAAGCTTCTTTAGCTTTTTCTGCTTCTTCTGGACTTGACATCTCAACAAACCCAAAGCCCTTACTTCCAATCACATTGACCTCTTTAACTTCGCCATGCTGTGAAAATAATTCTCGCAGTTGATCTTCGGTCGTAGAGTAGGTGAAATTTCCTACATACAGTTTACTACCTTGCATCTTTTTACCTCCTTAAAATATTATAATTTCTCTAAGCTTCATAATATTTTTTCAGAGAGGTAAGTACGAATAACATCGCGACTCTTAATTAAAATATCATTAAACAAAAGAGAAATGATATTATAATCTATTTTGTTAACGTTTGTCAAATTTTTCTGGAATAGCCGTTACAACAGAGTAAAAATATCATTATTTACAATTTTACACATCATACATTAAACCTGAATAAAACTACATTCCCATCATCCATTGTGTAATCCTTGCCTTCCAGCCTGACGAGCCCTTTTTCTTTAGCACTGTTATATGAACGTACTTCAAGGAGAGTGTCATAAGGAATAATTTCAGCACAGATAAAACCTTTTTCAAAATCAGTGTGTATCTTACTTGCCGCCTTTGGAGCCTTGTCGCCTTTTTTTATCGTCCACGCGCGCACTTCCTTGGGACCAGCTGTAAAAAAACTTATAAGACCCAGCAGTCTGTATGATGCTTTAACAAGATTTTCAAGTCCGGATTGTTTTATTCCAAGCTCCTCCAGGAAAGTTTCTTTTTCTTCAATGTCAAGCCGGGCTACTTCCTCTTCAATTTTTGCACAGATTGCAACAACTTCAGAATATTCTTTTTCTGCATAGCTTATAACTTTTTTGACCAGTGCCAAATCTGCCAAATCCTTGTCAATATCTTCTTCGGAAATATTAGCTGCATATATTACTGGCTTTGCAGTCAGGAAGAACATTGACTTTACTATTTTTTGCTTATCCTGGCTAAGCTCCATTCTTCTGACAGGAACTCCTTTTTCAAGATTTGTTTTTACATATTCAAGTATTTCAAGTTCATTTTTTACTTTATTGTCCCCACTTTTTGATGCCTTTTCTGTAAATCTTATTTTCTTCTCCAGAATTTCAAGATCTGCAAGCATAAGTTCCAGGTTTACCGTTTCAATATCATCTACAGGGCTGATCTCATTCTCAACATGAACAATATTTTTATCTTCAAAGCATCTTACTACATGAACAATTGCATCAACTTCACGTATGCTCGCCAGAAATCTATTGCCCAGGCCTTCTCCCCTGCTAGCGCCCTTGATGAGCCCTGCGATATCTACAAACTCTATAATTGCCGGGGTAACCTTTTTAGGATCATATATCTCCGAAAGTTTTTCCAGTCTGTCATCGGGAACTGCAACAACTCCAATATTTGATTTAATTGTACAGAATGGGAAATTGGCAGTATTGACGCCAGCTTTCGTTATAGCATTAAATAATGTACTTTTCCCCACATTGGGCAGACCCACAATTCCTAATTTCACTTAACTCCTTTGTTGTAAAACATCTCAAAAACCATAAATTATAGCCATTTTTTTAAAATTTACAACAGCATTGTTAATCAGACAGTGAGATGCCGGGGAAATAGATATTCAAATTTCAAACTCTGGGCAGATGGTTAAAAATGGAGCCAGTCTATAAGCCGAGCTCTGTACTGCCTGCGCCTACTTTGTAAGCATAAGCAGCAGCGGTCATCTATCCAGGACAAATATTACTATTTGTCTCAAGCGGCCTTACCCGGAAGAAAGGCGGGCCACCCTATGCCTTCCCTATTTGGTCTTGCTCCGGATGCGGTCTGCCAAGCCGGTCTGTCCGCTTCTTTGTTCATCTCTCCTGGTATGAGCCTCAAACCTACAATAGCTCTGGAAATAAAATCAGGCAAGATAGTGCATGGTACGAATCTTACTGTCGCTCTATTTTCTCAGCCAGCTCATGCAGATAGACCCAACGTTCCATTTTTTCTGCCAGCTCGGCCTGAAGTTTTTTTTGCTGCGCTACGAGTT
>CAYMPQ010000071.1:0-7862 GCA_964392345.1 uncultured Actinomycetota bacterium | reverse complement strand
TTTTTTAAGTGTTTATATTTGAAAATATTATACGTTATAATTGTAATAAAAAAAATGAAATAGGTATTTATTTAAAACTATTTAAAAGCAATGGTGCCCAGCATCCCACAGTAGACTTCTTCCGCCAGATCTTTGTATTCAGCATCTGTCAGCCCCATAAACAAATATAATTTATTATTCTGTGTAATAAAACTTAAAGTCATGGCCCAGCTATCTTCTTTGTTATCTATGTACTTGTAAGAGACTTCATTATAAGAAATCTCACCTAATTGTTTGTTTGTTTCAACCTTATCAACCTGCTTCCAATCATTAGATGAGGAAGCTTCGTCTGATATCTTATCAGCAAGTTTTAAGATTTGATTCTCGGAATATTTCTCATCCAGCAGCATCATAGATATCACAATATTTATTTCTTCGCGGGGTGGAAGAAAATCTACCCTTACGCCATCATCGATTTCTACTTCTCTGTATTCCCAGTTATCAGGATAATGCATTAAAAACATATATCCGTCATTTTTGTATATGTTTTCAAAAACCACTTCTGCTTTAATAACTTCAAAATCATATTTTCCATGCAGCGATTTGTTTAAATATATCTCTACACTGTAATTGCCAGGCGGCCACGGGTCTTCATTAAATATGTTAAATGTAACATAACCAGGTTTATAATAATTTTCACTAATATCATACAGGACTTCATTTATTAACCCATCTTCTTCAAAATACCATTTGCTGCCTAAAGTATTTCCCCAAATCCGGTAATTTAATTTTACACACGCATAAATAACATCCAGAGGATTAAACTGGTCAGCAGTGCTTGTAGGCTCCATACCCTCTTTTACTTCATTTGCTAATGTTACCTCTATTATTTTAGTTTCCGGAATTTTTATCTTAAATGCAGCACTACCCCTTAACTTGTCATTGTGATAAAACTCCACACTATAATCACCTGGTTCAGCTATTATATATCCGCCTTCCCTGAGGCAGATACAGCTTGAAAAATATCCTTCCAGATATCCTGTTTCCTTTGATGAGTATTCGCCTGTCAGATCAGAGATTATTTCACCACTGCCAATGTTTTTCCAGATATAGCGCCAGCTGTCACTGGCTCTAACACCTGATACCTTAATGACTACATAAATTACTTTTGCATCAATATCAAATTCATCTTTTTGAGTAATTGGAGCAAAAGTTTTGCTGTCAAGGTCCTCACATACAATAAGTTCCTCAAAAGCAGGTTCAGGAGCACATGAGGAGGCAAACAGTAGGATTGCTATAGTAAAATAGAATAAGATTAAAAAGGCCAGGACTCTTTTAAAAATATATCCTTTTGCCATTTTTTTATCTTTCTCATTTAACGCTTATTGCTGTTGGAAGATGGTCGGAAGCTGTACTGCATGGGACTTCAAGATTAAATATCTCTAAATCAGGCGTAGCCCAGATATAATCTATTCTTCTATAAGGCTCATAGTGGACCCAGGTTAACCCTTCCCCTTCACCTATAGCTTTCTGGGAATCTACCAATCCTGCCTGATACATTTTTTCTATCTCAGGGTCACCGGTCTCAGCATTAAAATCTCCCATAATAAGTGTTCTTTCCAGTCCGCCCCAGCCAGCAAGAATCCTGCTAACCTGACTTTCCCTTATGCATCCTTCGTCCTCTGTATGGTGCAGGTGGGTACATAATATATTGATATCTTCAATTTTTGTAAGCTCCACGCCTACCAGTAAAAAACTCCTTCTAAGTGGAGCTCCAAACCTTGGAAGATAGTCGCTCCTGATAAGCTTAATAGGATATTTGCTTAAAACAGCATTTCCCCATATTGAATCTGATGCTGGCATAAAAATATATTCCATTCCAAGTCTTTCTGATAAAAAGCTAAGTGTGTCTGCTGAGCTATTTATTACCCATCCGCGGGAAACTTCCTGAAGGGAAACAACATCCGCTCCACTGCTTTCTATCAGTCTGGCTATTGACTCTAGGTCCAGATATCCATCTATATTAAACCCCTGGTGAATATTGTAGTTTACCACCCTGATGGAAGATTTTTCTTCAACAGGCCTGCAGGTATACCTGGCCGGCATAGCTATGAGTACCGGAATAATCAGCAGTGACATAATTGCATAGACTGGCTTGAAATTTTTATAATTTACATTTGCAGAAGAGATTGAAAATAATCCGCAAATACTTATAGCAGCAGCAAGAAATATCGGAACTATCCAATTTTCAAATGGAAGGCTTATTTCATAACTCCCATAATAGGCAAAAGCAAAAATAAAGAATATAATACCGCTTATCCCTATGGCAAAAGTATTTTTCCATGGAACCTTATCTACATAACTGCCGGCTGCTTTATTTAAAGTTACCAGTAAGATCCAAGCAAACCCTATCTGACCAAAAATTATCTGTAAAGTATATAAGTATCCTGCAGCCCCGGGCCAGAATGAAAGAAGCGCAAGAATTGAAGCTGCCAATGTTAACAAAAGCCTTGTTTTTTTAAATCTAAATAAAAAAATTATACAAAAAGCTGCCGTATTTGAAGCCAGTATTATTACAAGTGAAATTGTTAAATTAAAACCGGCAGTAGCCGTATGAGATGCTACATTTTGAAACTTAAGCATCTGAAGCAGAAACCATGGAGCAATTACAATTAAAGTATAGAAAACATTATTCCTGCCATCTACTGCCTTAATTTCTCCAAATTTTTTTGATATATTAAAAATAATCCATAGCTGTAGAGATGTTAAAAATAAAATTATCAAAGACACGGCAGGCTCTGACCTCCAAATCATATCCCATGTACCAAAGAGAGCATGCATGGCACTATAAAAGCTAATTCCTGCAATCAATCCCGGCATAACATCAACAAATAGATCAATTTTCCCTTGCTGAATTACAGATATAAAAAATATAAAACTTGTTATCCAGAGAAGTGTGCCAAGCGCGGAAATTGCTAAACTTAAGGGAGCCCATGCAGTAAACTGGAGAAGAAATCTGGCAGCGCTAACCCCGCCAATCAGTATCCATGCCAAAGTTTTATAGTTAAATAGCCTAAATAAGAAACCAGTAAGAAAAACCAGCATAAAAGTAATCAGGGCATAGATGCCCATATCTATCAGTGATACATTTGGCCTTTCCCTGTAGAAATTAACAAGAAGAGATAAGAACATTTTCAATATCCCAATACCAAAAAAGGTATTTAATGCTATAAAGCCAAAATAAAACCAGCTTAAATTATTTTTTCCCTTCTTTATCCCTGGCATAATTTTTCCAGTCCTTTCTCTTTTTTGGGAGTTCAAGGTAGGATTTTATTATTTTTCTCCCAAGCTTTCCCTTTGAATCTACTCCGGAAATTTCCTCCAAAGTTTTTTCGACACCCTGATCGCTAATTTTCTTCTGAAGTTCAACAGCATTGGCATCCTCGCGGAAGTCATAGCATAAAGCTGCACCGCACACATAGGCAATATTCTCAGGGAAAATACCACAGGAGAGGCAAAGCTTAGCGCTTCCGATAAGCCTGTCTTCAGGCCCCAGTTTCCGCACCGGGTCTCTTGCAATCCTTTTAATGGTATCAAAAAACATTGGATTGCCAAAACGTATCTTTATATCTTTTATAACTTCATCATATTCGTCCGGGTCAAGATCCGCAGGGTATTTCTTAAGCATCGCAGCTCTTGCCTCATTTAATACTCCGTCGAAGGCAGCGCTTAAATATTTATCTTTTATAGCTTCATTGACATATGTATAATTTTTTAAATATCCAAGATACCCAATAGATGCGTGGCCCAAATTAAGTGTAAAAAATTTTCTTTCAAATTCAGCTTGAAAATTGCGCACTGCTTTAAGCCCTTTAATATCAGGGGGTTTTGTTTTTATGGCTTTTCCGTCAATAGGGAATTTATGATACGCATCGGCAATTGCACAAAGGGGATCGTTGTTTGAACGATCGCTTACAACATCCACCATGCGAGCTACAACTGTCCCTACAAAACCAACATTATCTCTAACTATTTCCCTTGTTTTACTGTCAAGAAATTTAAAAACCTCTGTTTTTAAAGAATTCGGAGCATCAAGAGCATTCTCACAGAGGTAAATATCAAGCGGAGCAGAAGTGTCCTTAAACCTCTCCATTAAACCACCAGCTATAAGAGGCGCAATGTGGACAAGATTTCTAACACCAACTGCGGTGCTAACAATATCTGCGTTAGAAATAGCATCAGCGATTTTCTCTTTTTCATCTGCATGCAATGCGCTAATCTTATCAATAGTTAGGTTGATCTCTTTGTTTTTGTAGGCATCAAGCAGCAATACAGGGCATTTTCCCCTTTTGTTAATCAAGTCAACAATTTCTTTGTTTACATCAACAAAGATTATCCTGTAACCAGTTTCCCAGAAAAGCTGGCCCATAAAGCTTCGCCCGATATTGCCGGCTCCAAACTGAACAGCTGTCTTCATACTGTTTCCTTTTATACTCGCGCATTTATAATTTATATAATCAGGAAAAATTATTTTAAATTAAACTATCTTTAATCTTATCAACTATCTTCTCAGTATAAGGAACGCATTCCTTTTCTAATGCCATGCTCATGGGAACAGGAACATCCTCTGAGGTAATTCTAAGTATTGGAGCATCAAGGTGGTCAAAAGCATTTTCACTTATAAGCATAGCTATTTCAGTTGCGAAATTAAGTGTTTTATATGCCTCTGACACAATAGCTACTTTACCGGTCTTCTTTACTGAATTAATTATTGTTTCTAAATCCAAAGGCTTTAGTGACCTGAGATCAATAACTTCAACAGACACACCTTCTTTTTCAAATTGCTCAGCAGCCTTAAGACAATCCAGCACCATCCTTGAATAAGTTATTACAGTTATATCACTGCCTTCCCTTTTTATATCTGCCTTGCCTAATGGAATATAGTATTCTTCCTCCGGGACTATGCCTTTTGTGCCGTATAGCATTTTATGCTCAATAAACAGTATCGGATTATTATCCATTATAGCTGTCTTAAGCAGTCCTTTTGCATCATATGGCGTTGACGGCATCACAACATAAATACCCGGAAAGTGTAAATACATTGACTCCAATGACTGCGAATGATGCGCCGCTATGCTTCTTCCGGTACCTCCCTGTGTTCTCATAACCATTGGAACTACTGTTTTGCCACCAAACATATATCTATTTTTAGCAGCATGATTCACCAGTTGATCCATGGCTATCGTAGAAAAATCTATGTACATAATTTCTCCAATTGGCCTCATCCCTGTCATTGAAGATCCTATGCAAGCTCCAGCGATTGCTGCTTCTGAAATAGGAGTATCTATTATCCTGTCTGGATATTTCTCAAACAGTCCCTTTGTAACTCTGTATGCACCGCCATACAGGCCAACATCTTCCCCAAGGCAAAAAACATTAGGATTTTTAGCCATCTCTTCAGATATAGCTTCGTTTAAAGCTTCCCAATAAAAAATTTTTCTATTTATCTTATTATCTTTTACAAGTATTGATATACCTTTTTCCTTATCTATCTCTTCCTTGCTTAGATTTAAATCAGCATAAACATCTTTAAACAATTCATCTTTTTCTGGGAATGGACTCTTGTTGATAGCAAAATCTGTTGCTATGTCAATCTTTTTGTTAACTTCTTTTTCAAGCTCACTAAATTCCTTACTGCTAATTACCTTATTTTTAATCAGATAGTTTTTAAACTGTTTTATCGGATCCCTTTCTTTCCATGCCTTCTCCTCTTCTTTTGTCCTGTAAACCCTCGGATCACTTCTTGAATGTCCATACCACCTGTAGGTAAGCATTTCTAAAAGGATTGGGCCCTTGCCGCTTCTGCATTTTTTTATTGCTTTATCTACGCTATCTGCTACAGCCAATACATCCATCCCATCTATCTGTTTGCTTGGAATATTAAATGCTTTTGCTTTGTCTGCTACAGACAACTTGGATGCTTTGCGGTACGGAACACTCATTCCATATAAATTATTTTCACATATAAATACAACAGGCAAATTAAATATGGAAGCCAGGTTAACCGACTCGTAAAAGCTGCCTGTATTGCTTGCGCCATCTCCAAAAAAGCACAGGACAACTTTTTTTTCTTTCTTTATTTTGATTGACAGGCCAGCTCCTGCAGCTACAGGTACATGCCCGCCTACTATTCCAGTAGCCCCTAGATTGCCCTTGGCCACATCTGCTATATGCATTGACCCGCCCTTGCCTTTGCAGTAACCAGTTACCCTTCCACAAAGTTCGGCCATCATTTTATTAAAATGTGTTTGCTTGTCTTCCTGTGTTTTTGCTAATTTGTCACCATGAGCGTGACAATGCCCATGCCCTCTGTGTGTTGAAGTGATATAATCATCTTCATTAATACAAAAAATAGAACCTGCTGCTACTGCTTCCTGGCCCGCATAAAGATGTGAGGCTCCTTTTATTAAATCTTTGCTAAGCAGCTCCGATACCTTATTTTCAAAAACCCTTATTTCCATCATCTGCCTCAGAAGCATCAATGAGTCTTCCTTGCTTATTTTTTTTACAGATCCTGACATAGGAGTCCTTTCCTTAAAAATTTGCCATGCTATAAATTGTACTCAACTGTTAAACAGCGGTCCAGAATTTATTTTAATTGCGCAGTAATTTATCAGATCGGCTGCCCCTCGTTTGGCACTACACAAATCATACTGATTCCATCTTCCCCTGCCTGAAACTGGTGAAGTTCATTTGGTTCTACAAATACGCAATTGTCCTTTTCAATTTTTATCTTTTCCTCACCCCGCAAGACATAACCTCCGCCAGAAATTATATAAACTTCATGCTCCCAGCTGTGCTTGTGTTTAGGCGTATATCCTCCGGGACTAATTTCAAATATTCTCATCGCAAAGTTTGGGGCCCCATCTTTGGAAGTTATCAACGGATAAAACTTAACACCTTTCCTGTCATCATTGCTTACAGCGTCGGGGCTAAATTCATTTTTATTTTTTATTATCATTCTAAACCTCCTTTGTGTTCCTTTGAACTATAATAATTAATTAATAGCTAAGCAAGATACTCACTATTTTATATTAAAATTTGATAATTTAGTAAGGATATTTATATTTATTTAAAGCTAAAAATTTTATAAAAATTCTATTTCATCAATGGCTATAATTAATAAGCAATACAGCTTTCGATTGAAAAAACAGCCTCCATCAATACCATATTCCATTCAAAATGGAATCAGTAATTCCAAATATATATGTAATTTGGAGTTGACAATTCCAAATATATGTGTAGAATGGAGTTATGTATTCAAGATTAATTAAGACTAAAAACAATAAAAGTTTCTTTTTATTTGGTCCGCGTGGTACCGGGAAAACTACCTGGGTTAAAAAAGCTTTCCCTGCTGGAGTTTATATCGATCTGCTTGAATCCCGCCTTTTTAATGAACTTTTAGCAGATCCGCAAAGACTAGAAAATTTAATTCCAAAAAATTTTAACAACTGGATAATCATTGATGAGGTCCAAAGAATTCCAGAGCTTTTAAATGAAGTGCACAGGCTTATTGAAAAATATAAATATAAATTTATCTTGACTGGTTCCAGCGCTAGAAAGCTAAGAAGAAAGGGTCAAAACCTTTTAGCAGGAAGGGCATTAACTTATTTGATGCACCCGCTTACAGCTATTGAGCTCGGACAAGATTTTAATTCAGATCATTCATTAAAATTTGGACATCTTCCTTCAGTATATGTTGAATCAGATCCTGAAAAATATCTTGAAAGTTATATTAAAACCTACTTACAGGAAGAAATACAACAAGAAGGCTTCACAAGAAATCTTGGTGCTTTTTCAAGATTTTTAGAAGCTGCAAGTTT
>CAYMPQ010000070.1:0-8555 GCA_964392345.1 uncultured Actinomycetota bacterium | reverse complement strand
TGGAGAAAGGTAGTCTGCTAAAGCATAAGATCCAAAAAGTCTTTGGCAGTGTCACTGGATTATTTGAACAACTGCTGGAAGACTTAAGGACCAAATCTATCAGTACCAATTTTTCAAACAAACCAATACAGATAAGACTCTCGTCTTTTCCTTAGCGACACATAGGGTGCTTTCCAGGTAAATCCCCCCAAACTTCATAATTATATTATCATAAGTCCGTAGATAAGTCTTCCCTGAAATCCCAGCCAGTGAAAATTTCCAATAATTTGCCGATTTTGTGCTAAAATCAAAATAATCATTCTTTAGAGCTGATCTTTCTTAAGGGTAATTTGTAAAATTAAAAAATTATTGTACAATGTTAAAAAATTAAATATTGTCTCCGACTCAGATTTCCTAAGGCAATAATTTACTAAGGGGATTTGAGCGATAGGGTTAGTTTGGAAACGAATTAGCCTCCCGTTATTTGGAAAGGAGATTTGCAAATTTATGTATAGCTGCGATAAAAATTTAAAGCTCTCATTTATATGTGTTATTCTTTTAGCAATACTAATTTCTTTTAATCTATTTTTGGTTTCCTGCAAAAAAAATACAGATACAGAAGTTATCTTAGCAACAACTACAAGTACTTATGACAGCGGTCTTTTAGACGAACTGCTCCCTGCGTTTAAAGAAGTAACAGGTTATAAGGTAAAGCCAATTGCAGTGGGAACTGGAGAAGCGATAACAATGGGTGAAAGAGGCGAAGTTGATGTTATACTTGTGCATGCAAGGGCAGCAGAGGATAAGTTTGTATCTGAAGGCTATGGTATAAATAGAAAAGATGTTATGCACAACGATTTTGTAATAGTTGGACCGGAAAATGATCCTGCAAACATAAAAGGTATTACCGTAGAAGAAGCATTTAAAGTTTTATCACAAACTGGAAACTTATTTGTTTCAAGAGGTGATAATTCTGGTACTAACAAGAAAGAAATAGGCATCTGGGAAAAAGCTGGCATATCCCCGGAGGGAGAATGGTACCTTGAAAGCGGCCAGGGAATGGGAAATACATTGAGGATTGCTGATGAAAAACAGGCTTATACTATTACTGACAGGGGAACTTATCTCTCGCAAGAAGAAAATTTAAGCCTTACTATTTTAGTGGAAGGTGACAATGTATTGTTTAATCCTTATGGAGTAATTGCTGTAAATCCTGAGAAGCATCCGGATATTGATATAAATTATGATGGTGCAATGGCGTTCATAGAATTTATAATCAGCGAAAAAGGACAGTCCATTATAAAAAACTTTGGCATTGAAAAATTTGGCCAGCCATTATTTTATCCAGATGTTATAAAATAATAAATTTTTGAACAACTAATTTTAGGCTATAATTATGGATATTATCTGGGAAGGAATTAAAAAAGCAATAGTTTTAATATTTTCCGGGGATAAAGAAGTTTACGAAACACTTTTTTTGACCATTAGAGTCTCTGGAACTGCTGTAGTATTTTCAATGCTCTTAGGGATGCCGACAGGTCTTGTAATCGGGTTAAATAAGTTCCCGGGAAAAAGATTTATTACAGCTATAATAAATACTGGAATGGGCATCCCGCCTGTAGCCGCAGGCCTTCTGGTTGCCTTATTTATCTGGCGAAGCGGGCCATTTGGTTCATTAAAATTAATGTATACACCCACTGCTATGGTTATAGCGCAAGTAATCATAGCATCCCCTATAATTGCCGGCATAACTTTGGCATCTGTACAGCAAATTAATCCTAAACTAAAATATCAGGCGCTATCTTTAGGTGCAAACAGACTGCAAACGATGTGGATACTGGTAAAAGAAGCCAAACTCCCGGCTCTTGCTGCAGTTATGGCTGGTTTTGGAGGAGTGATTTCAGAAGTGGGAGCTGTAATTATAGTTGGAGGAAATATTAAGGGTGAAACAAGAGTTCTAACCACTGCTACCATTCAAATGGTTAGAATGGGCAGATTTGATGTTGCGATTGCATTGGTTGCAATACTGCTTGTATTAATATTTGGTGTAAATTTAATACTAACTTTAATTCAACAAAAGGAAGGCATTGCATGGCGTCCAAAGTTTTGGAAATAAAGAATTTAGAGAAAAGATATAATAAAAAATTCAATTTGCACATTAAGTATTTATTTTCTGAGGAGAATAAAATACTGGCTCTAATCGGACCTAACGGATCCGGTAAATCAACCTTGATAAAAATTGTAAATTTGTTAGAAAAACCGGATTGCGGAAGCATTTATTTTGACGGGGTAAATATTTTGGGCAGTAACATGGATAAAGCTGAAATAAGGAAAAAAATGGCTGTAGTATTTCAGGAGCCGCTGCTGTTTAACACATCTGCATACAACAATATTTTACTTGGCATTAAGGTTAGAAAAATTAAATTATCTCACGTCAAAGATAAGTTAGATTATTTGGTGCAGAAATTAAAGATAGCCAGTCTTCTGAAAAGAAGCATAAAATATCTTTCAGGCGGAGAAAAGCAGCGGGTTTCTCTTGCAAGAGCCCTGGTTTTAGACCCAAAGCTTTTGCTTCTGGATGAGCCGCTGGCAAATATTGACCAGCAGTCCAGGGAAAGCCTCAGGTTGGATTTATTTGAAGTGCTTAAAAGTTTTGGAAAATCTGTTATTTATGTGACACATGACAGAAACGAAGCCATGATACTTGCAGATAATATTGCAGTAATAAATAACGGCAAGATAGAACAGTTCGGAAGTAAAGACGAAGTTTTAAAAAAACCGGCAAATGAATTCATAGCAAAATTTGTTGGAGTTGAAACTCTGGTTAATGGAGTTGTTATAGAAAGTAAAAATAATGTTTGCGAGGTTAAAGTTAAAAATAGTAAAGCTGACTTAAAAATATTTGTAGCAGGAGAAGCAGAAAAAAATTTGGAAGTAATACTGGCAATTAGACCTGAAGATGTTATTTTGTATAATATCAAAGTATCACCTGATAAGTCATCTGCCATGAACTTGTTTAACGGTAAAATAACTGGAATAAGAAATGTTGGGATATTTAAAAAGGTTGAAATTGATTGCGGATTTGACCTTATTTCTTTTGTTACACAGAATTCTATTGACAGATTAGGACTTGAAGTTGGCAAAAATGTAGAGGCAGCAGTTAAAGCAAGCTCTGTACATTTATTTAAAAGATAGGTTATTTTGTAAGACTGGCTAAAATAGCCTATCCGCTCTTAAGATTGGGCAATATTTATGGTAGAAAAGTTAGTTGATAGCTACAAAAGAGAAATAGATTATCTCAGGCTTTCAGTTACAGATAGATGCAACCTGAGATGTGTCTACTGCATGCCTGAGGGAGGCATTAAGATAATCAACAGAAAAGAGCTGCTGACCTTTGAGGAAGTCATAAGGATTACCCGGATACTTTCAGGTTTTGGGATAAAAAAGATAAGAATTACCGGCGGTGAGCCGCTGCTCAGAGAAGATATCATAAGATTGATTGGTGAAATTGGCAAAATAAATGGAATTGAAGATCTTTCCTTAACCACAAATGGAACTTTGCTGAGTAAGTATGCAGAGCCGCTTTACAGAGCAGGCATAAAGAGAGTAAATGTCAGCATTGACAGCCTGGACCCGCAAAAGTTTAGGGCAATTACCAGGGGAGGAAATCTAAAACAAGTCTTAGACGGGATATCTAAGGCTGTAAAGACAGGATTTGAGCCTATTAAGATAAATGTTGTTATAACTAATCTTTTAGACAAAAAGGATATTTTAGATTTTGTTAAATTAACTGCAGAAAATTTTATAAGTGTAAGGTTCATAGAATCAATGCCTGCCGTGGATTTAAATAATGTAGAATGTGGTAAAATAGGGATTATTAAAAGTGATGCCGGACTAAATAAAAATTTAAGCGGCGGTTATTCTATTTATAAAGTTTTGTCTATCGTAAGGAAAAATTGGAGCCTCTACAAAACAGATGGGCCGGTTGGCTACGGACCTTCTGAATATTACAAAATAAAAGGCGGCAGAGGCACCATAGGTTTTATTTTTAATGACAAAGCTCACTGCAGAAGCTGCAACAGAATAAGGCTTACATCAAAAGGCTCTATTAAATTATGTTTGTTTTCAAGCTGTGAATTTGACATAAAAGCAGAAATTAGAAGCAGTGTTTCTGATATAGATATAAAAAAGAAACTTGTAGATTTTATAAAAACCAAGCCAGAAAACAGAGACGCAAACAGTGATTGCAAAAACTGCGGCAGCATGAAAATACCAAATTACATGTATCAAATTGGAGGATAGGAACTTGCGTATGAATAAATTTAAAAAATTTACACACTTGGATAGCTATGGAAAAGTTAAAATGGTTAATGTTTCAGGTAAGAAACAGTCCTTCAGGACTGCTGAAGCTGTAGGATATATAGTCTTAAACGATGAAATAATAAAGAAAATCATAGAAAATAAAATTCAGAAAGGCGACGTGTTTGCAACTGCCAAGATAGCCGGAATAAATGCTGCAAAAAAAAATTGGGAGCTGATCCCTCTATGCCACCAGATAAAGCTGACCAGCATTGATATAGGGTTTGAGATTCTGGATAAAGAAAAAAAAGTAGAAGCAAGATCAAAAGTTGAAGGATACGATAGAACAGGGGTGGAGATGGAAGCCTTGACTGCAGTAAGTGTCAGCTTACTTGCTATTTATGATATGTGTAAGGCTTTATCTAAAGATATGAAAATAGGGAGAATTGAGCTTGTTAAAAAAACAGGCGGAAAATCTGATTATTTTAAAGAAAAAGATTAAGACGAGGAGATTGTACTGGTGGGAAAAATAGTTTCTATAAATGTAAGCAAGAATAAGGGTGAGAAGAAGACTCCGGTTACAGAGGCTTTTGTAGATGAACATGGTATAAAGGGTGACGGACATAGTGGAAAATGGCATCGCCAGGTAAGCCTTCTTTCTTACGAAAGCATAAAAGAGTTAAACAAGAAGGGAGTCAGCGCAGACTGCGGTGATTTTGCTGAAAATTTAACTACCCGGGGGATTGCATTAAATAGTCTCGAGGTTGGAGACACTTTAGTTATCAGTGGTACAAATAACAGTATTAGCAAAGATAAGCCTGAGGATGCAGCTGGCAATGGAAAAGAGGTAATGCTAAAGGTAACACAAATTGGAAAAGAATGTCCAAAACCGTGCAGAATATACTATCTTGTTGGATACTGCATTATGCCTAAAGAAGGGATATTTTGCCAGGTTTTAAAACCCGGCAAAATAAAGACAGGGGACAATATTTTTGTAGTAAAAAATTAGGTAAACAATATTAACAGCGATATTTAAAGGATTTGGAAATGTTAAAAGTAGCAGTAATTACAGTGAGCGATAAGGGTTATAGCGGCGAAAGAGAAGATAGAAGCGGGAAATATATAACATCCTTTTTCAAAGAAAAAGGATGGGAAGTGGCTGAATACATAATTGTCCCGGACGAAAAAGATATGATAAAAGAAAAGCTTGTGAATATCTGCGACAATGGAAAAGCAAATCTTATTATTACTTCTGGCGGCACTGGTTTTTCTCTTCGTGATGTAACACCTGAAGCAACAGCCGAGGTTATTGAAAGAGGTGCCCCCGGCTTTAGTGAAATCATTAGGATTGAAGGGCAGAAAAAAACTCCGAGGGCTATACTCTCTCGGGGAGTAAGCGGCATTAGAAAAAAAACTTTAATAATAAATCTTCCCGGCAGCATAAAGGGCGTAAAGGACAGCCTGGACTTGATATACAGGCCTCTTCCTCACGGGATTGACATTTTAATGGGAAGAGATTCTGAGTGTGGAGAAGAATAGTTGATTTTTAACCTATCTTTTCCTGCACTTATCTGTTACTTGTTTTAAAAATCCTATATTTTATTACCAGAGATTATAAATTCCTGTTTCATACTTACGGGGAGCTAAAGCAAATTCTTATAAATAACTTTTTGAATATGAGGCCTAAAGTATCCATATCTTTTTTCAAATTTACGTTCATAGGATCTTTCAAATTCTTCATAGTTATCTTCAATACACTGGTGACAGGGGCTATACTGGGGTCTTCGGCACCTAGATTCTTTTGCATTTTTACTTACAGTTGCAGTATTTGTAGACATGAAGGCTACTTTAATATATTTGTCTAATTATGTAAATACACAATTAGAATTGTGCTGCATAAGGTAATAGTTCGGCTCGATAAAAATTTTTTAGACTTAAAAGTAATTACCCTAATTTTCTTTCTAAAAGTAAGGTTACCACTTTGTGAACTGTATATGGAGTAGATCCAATCAATATTTATTTACCTTATTTTAAGTAAACATTCATAGAAATTTTCAAGGAAGTAAGTAGACCTTTTCTTCGATTGTAATCGGATGCCCATTATCATCCTCACCACTCCAGGTAAAGACTGCATAGCCATCAATAAAAGTATCTCCAAAAAACCTATATTCGTCTACATCTTCTCCCCCAGCTGGGACTGTGACTATACCACGGTTAATTATTGTACCCCAGGGACCATACTTATTCCCCTCAACATCAACTATCCATCCTTCACCGCTAAGTGTGTAACCAATCTTTCCTCCTGTCTCATTAAACGTGGTAATCAACACCCAGCGATCCTCGTCATTACGACTAACTTCCTCAGCAAATTCTATAACTGGAACCGCTCTTGTCCCTTCCTTCCATGTGGTAAGTTCCTTATAAGTTTCAGCCATAGCTGTTTCTGCATCTACAGCAGTTAGCGTGTCATTATATTCACTCAAAATAATTTTATACTTTTCAATTGCACCTTCATGGTCTTCTTCCTCTCTCAAGTGGACTGCCCATTCACTATAGATTTCGGCTAAATTTTCTTTTGCCTGTATAACTATGGGTGTATTAGTACGTTCACTCAAGATAACTTTATACTTTTCAATAGCACCTTCATAGTCTTTTGCTTCTCTTAGTTGGTATGCCCACTCATTGTAGAGCTCTGTCATCTTCTCTTCTGTCTTTTCTCTATCCAAAATTGTAGGATAATCCTTTAGGACAATATGATACTTATCGATTGCTCCTTCATAGTCTCCTTTTTTCTCTAGAACATTTGCCCATTTAAGAAAAATCACTGGAATGGTAGCTTCAGCCTGAGTATGGCCATCCTCGACAGCCTTTTCGGCTTGCTGATATGCTAATCCCCATTTATCTGATGGACCCATTGGTTCTAGATCAGGACTTTTTATCATTTCCATCGCCAGAATAGATTGGTAGACTTCAATAGATTCTGCGTATTTCCCATTATTGTATAGACTTTGACCATATTCAAGCTTAAGTCTTATTAGAGTCTCCCGAGCAAGAGAGCCATATAAATTCCCCCTATGATGCTTATCTAAGAAAGACTCGTAGGCAACAATTGCTTCTTTCGTCTGACCACTATCTTCTAATCTATAAGCATATATATAGTCCTTTAGCTCACTTACTTTGTAAGGTGCCCACTTAGCAAAATCCCCCAAAAACCACCAGTGTGATGGATACTGCCGTGTGACCGTTTGATATAAGACTAGGGCTTCATTAGCCCTCCCCTCATAATAGGCACCCCAAGAATTCTTGTCTAACTGCTCTCCACGATACCAGTATAGTAAAATAGATGCTCCTATCACCACTGCTGTAGCAATAAGGATCCCTATTAATATTACCAACTTGCGTAAGCGCATAGAAATTTAATCACCTCATTTACTTTTAAAAATGCTATAGAGTCTTAAGCCTTATTAAGATATTCTTATCTTTTAACTTTTCTACAACCTTAAATAATTACAATTTTTTATCTACAATTAACTCTTTATTTAACTCCCTGTAAACATAGAAATGACTTAATTTTTAATTCTACTTTAAAATATCTAAAAACTTTTGGTATTTTTCTCCTTCAGATTTTAAGAAGCTTTGTAATTCATTGTTTGACTTTATCAGATATATATCTCCCTGATCCCATTCTAAAGTAGCTTCTTTAAAGTATTTTGCCATGTCAGCATTATCATCTGTATCTACATATTTTTGAAGATACACACAGCTATTTAAGTAGTGCTCCATTGATTTACCAAGCAAATCATGAGCTACTTCAAGTTTTTTTGGGGGATCAAGTTCCAGATATTGGTCATAAAAACTATTAATTTCTTCTATAAGTTTCTTAGTAGTTTCTTTATGTCCTGGTAAACCGATATCTCCACTAACAACATCAGAACAGACTTCTTTATAAAAATTTGAGTCATCAACCAGAGCACCCATTATATATACCATTTCACTTAAGTATTCATTTTCTTTTTCTTGCTCCTTGATAACAGCACATCCAGATAAAGCTAGAGCAAAATTAAAGATTAATCCTAAAATTAAGAACAATATTAAATATTTTATTTTTTTGTTGATTTTCATAAATGTTCTTTTTTGTAACTAATAATTTATAAAATTTTTAAAAATATGAATAGGATATCATCCCTTACTATTTTTTAAATCTAATAAATTTTTTATCTCTTTCAACTAATTTAAAAAGGTTTATAGACTCTATAATTTTTTGAGAATTATTAGTA
>CAYMPQ010000069.1:0-8644 GCA_964392345.1 uncultured Actinomycetota bacterium | reverse complement strand
GTTATTAACAAGATAATGTTAATTTATTTCATATTATTGTAAAATTTAAATGAAATTTTAAACAGCGAGAAGGACTTATATTATTTATGATCTAGGGGTTATATTAATTATGGGTAATGCTTATGACTTATTTGAAAAAGGTAAAGGGTCACTGGAAAGACAAAATTTTTTAAAGGCTATAATGGCTCTGGAGCAGGCCAAAGAGAGAGAACCTGAAAAGGGTTCTATAAGAGAAGCTCTTGCTATAGCGTATTATAATCACGGGTTTTATTTATCTGCTCATAAGAATTTTAAGAAAGCTCTGGATATAGATATTACCAACGACTACGCTCATTATGGGTTAGGGTTATGCCTTGTAAAAAGAGGAGAGCTAAAAAGAGCATTAGGTCATCTTAAGATGGCTCTTGCTATGAAACCAGATTCTAAAATATATAAAGAAGAGCTGAATAAATTCATATAAGTGTATATTAAATACGGAAAATCATATCTAGTCTAAAAATCTACATATCCTAAGTCTATATAACCATCACAGGTAAAGTCATCAGACGTATCGGCAATAAAGATGTTTTAGACACCCCAAAACCAAAAAATTGCTATATGTTTTACCTCTAAAACCTCAATTTAGAAATGGTCCATGGAATTATTCTTACTAACATACTGATTTATCTGATATTTTGCGTGAAATAGGGGCAAGATGATTAATTTCTGCAAAAATTATTGTAATATATTAGAAATCTCCAAAATGTGTTAAAATTTGGGTTTAACTTACTGATAAAATTTACAAGAACAAACCAAGGGATCTTTTGATAAACTTGAAAAATTTAAAACTTTTAACTGGAAATGAGGCTATTGCCTTGGGGGCTTACGAAGCCGGTGTTAAAATTGCAGCTGCATATCCGGGGACCCCATCCACCGAAATACTTGAAAATATTTCAAAATATAAAGAAATATATTGCCAGTGGTCGGTAAATGAAAAAGTTGCAATGGAATTTGCTTCTGGTTCAAGCATTGCAGGTGCAAGGACTCTTGTAGCCATGAAGCATGTTGGACTTAATGTAGCAGCAGATCCTTTTATGACACTTTCCTACACAGGTATAAATGGGGGGATGGTTATAGTTTTTGCAGATGATCCCGGCATGCATAGTTCCCAGAATGAGCAGGACAACAGGTACTATTCAAAATTTTCAAAAATTCCAATGCTTGAACCATCAGACAGCCAGGAAGCAAAAGATTTTGTAAAAGAAGCTTTAAGCATGAGCGAAAAATTTGATACACCTGTAATAATTAGAACTACCACAAGAATTTCTCACTCAAGGTCTATAGTCAGGGTTGGGGAGCGCTGTAATTCTAAGAGCGGAAGCTATAAGAAAAATTGCCAAAAATATGTGATGATACCTGCTTACGGAAGGCAGAGACACAAAGTATTGTTGAAGAGATGGGAAAAGTTAACAAAATTTGCTGAAAACAGTAAGTTAAACAAGATCTATAACCCACAGGATGTTTCATTGGCTGGTGGTGCAGGCATAATTACTTCCGGGGTTAGCTGCCAGTACGCAAGAGAAGTTTTTACAAATATTCCTATTTTAAAATTGTCCATTACAAGCCCTGTAGCTAAAAAAACAGTGAAAGAATTTGCAAGTGGCAAAAAGCTGCTGATAATTATTGAAGAACTGGAACCATTTTTAGAAGAACAAATAAAAGAAATGAACCTTGGAATAAAAATAATAGGGAAGGAATATTTTCCACAGTTCGGCGAACTTAGTCTGGAAATATTGGAAGACCTTTATGATGAAATATTTGGGACAAGTTTATTTAAAACAATAAGCTCAGGCAATACAAACAGCGGCAATTTTGAGCCTAAAGAAAATGTTAAAGTTCCTGACTCAGGGAGTATTCCCCAAAGGCCTCCTGTGCTTTGCGCAGGCTGTCCTCACAGGCCTGTATTTTATATATTAAAAAAATTAAAAACCGTAGTTATGGGTGATATCGGCTGTTATACTCTCTCGGTTCTTCTGCCTCTCAACTCACTGGATAGCTGTCTTTGTATGGGGGCAGGAATAGGCCAGGCTCTGGGAATGGAGAAAGCAGATCCTGAGCTAAAAGGCAGGATAGTATCTGTAATTGGAGATTCTACCTTTTTTCACTCAGGAATAACGCCGCTTATAGACAGTGTTTACAATAAAGGTAGCGGTCTGATAATAATTTTGGACAACAGGACTACTGCAATGACAGGCCGCCAGGTGCATCCCGGCATAGGGAAAACTCTTATGGGAGAGACTACTTTTGAGGAAAAACCTGAGGTCATTGCAAAAGCAGCAGGCATAAAAAATGTAAAAGTGGTAAATCCATACAATTTAATGCTTCTTGAAAAAATAATTAAGGAAGAACTTAAAAAACAGGAGCTTTCAGTTATAGTTTCCAGACAGAAGTGTGTCTTACTTGATAAGGCTGGAAGCAATGAAAGAGTATATATAGATAAAGAGGAATGTGCAAAATGCGGTCTCTGTCTTAAGTTTGGCTGTCCTGCTATTGAATATAGAAATAATGAATATGCTATAAATGAGTTGCTGTGCACGAACTGTAATGTATGTATTGACATATGTAAAAAAGGTGCGATTAAGGTTGGAAACAAATAGACATTTTATTGTATTATGAAAAACAACAATAATATTGGCTGTAATAAAAGTTGTAGCAAAAAGGTTGATTTTGAGTACCATCAAAAAAAATGGAGGAAGCTGATTGATGATGGCTCCGTCCTGTCAATTTTATTGACAGGAGTCGGAGGCCAGGGCATACTTCTTACAAGCAAAGTTCTGTCTGATGCTGCAATGCTTGAAGGACTTGATGTAAAAGTTTCTGAAGTTCACGGAATGGCTCAGAGAGGCGGGAGCGTTGTAGGCGGTGTAAGAATGGGCAAAAGGGTTTACTCGCCAGTTGCAGGCAAAGCTGATTTTATTATGTCATTGGAAAAATTAGAGGCACTTAGATATATAAATAAATTAAAGGAAGATGGTTTTATTATTTTAAGCGATGTTGAGATTTATCCCATATCTGTCTATTATGGTGACACAAGTTATCCTGAGGATATAAATTCAGAGGTAGAAAGCATTACTTTTAATTATATAGTGGTAGAAGCAGTAGAAATAGCAAAAAGATTAAATGAGGCAAGAGCTGCCAACATCGTACTTTTAGGATGTTTGTCTAACTTTATTCCTATTAGTTACAAATGCTGGATAGAGTCAATTAAAAAAAATGTTCCTCATAATGCTATTGATGTAAATTTAAAAGCTTTTGAAGAAGGGAAAAGAATAATAAATTAAGAGGTAGGAGGGCAAATGCCTGTAAAACAATTAACCGTATTTTTGGAAAATAAAACTGGAAGGCTTGCTGAAGTAGCAAGAATTTTAAAAAAACAAAATATTAATTTGCAGGGTTTTTCTACTACTGAAGCACGGGATTATGGAATATTGCGCATGCTTGTATCGGATGTAGAGAAGTCGCGAGAAAGTTTAAGAAAGGCAGGGTTTACTACGCATGTTGCAGATGTTATTTGTGTGAAAGTTGTAGACAAGCCGGGAGAATTATCTAAGATTCTGGACATCTTATCTGCAGAAGGGATAAACATAGACTATGTATATGTAATTGCCGGGACCAGAATAGTGCTCAGTGTCAGCGATATAAAAAAAGCTGAAGATGTTTTGTTAAAAAATAATATTCAGCTGTGTAATTAAATCAGGCGGCAGGGTTTAAAAATTTCTTAACCACTGGATTTACTGATTTTATAGTTAATAAGTTAGAAATATAAAAAATTTGGAGGGAGGTGTTGCATGTTAGGCTTTAGCGGGTTTTCAATTTTTCTGGTGTATAGTTTATGCATTCTAAGTACAGTTTTCTGCGTAATTTACGGAGTGGTTATGTGGAACAAAGACAAGTAGCAGCACAGACAGCAATAATAAATGGCAACCTTAAGGAAAGGGGAAATAAGTGAATATTCCGTTACTTAGCATAATAATAATAGTATACCTTCTGTTTATAGGTTATTTAGGTTTTTTGGGTTACAGAGGCACTAAAAATGACAGGGATTTTAACATAGCTGGCAGGCAGATACATCCATACATTATGGCTATATCTTATGGGGCCACCTTTATCTCTACTTCAGCGATTGTTGGTTTTGGCGGAGCAGCAGGAGTGTTTGGGATGGGTCTTTTATGGTTAACTTTTTTAAATATTGCGCTGGGAGTGGCTGTAGCCTTTATTGTGTTTGGCAAAAGAACAAGAAAAATGGGATTGAATTTAGAAGTCCATACTTTTCCAGAATTTTTGGGCAAAAGATATGATTCAAAATTTATACAGGTGCTTGGCGGCGTGGTAATATTTGTGTTTATGCCTCTTTATGCAGGAGTTGTCCTGATTGGTGCAGCAAGATTTATTGAGAACACTTTAAACATAAACTTTGTATTGGCGCTGGCTATTTTTTCTATTGTTATTGCTTCTTATGTAATTGCAGGCGGACTGAAAGGGGTTATGTATACAGACTCTTTGCAGGGAACTATTATGTTTGTCGGCATGGCAGTGCTGTTGGCACTAACTTACAAAAGCCTGGGCGGGATTATACCGGCACACCAGGCTTTGACAGATATGGCTTCCAGGGTACCGGAGAACCTTGCTGCTATTGGCCATCAGGGATGGACTACAATGCCTTCTTTAGGTTCGCCATTGTGGTGGAGCCTGGTTTCTACAATAGTTCTTGGAGTTGGTATAGGAGTGCTGGCTCAGCCGCAGCTGGTAGTAAGATTTATGACTGTTAAAAGCAATAAAGAATTAAACAGGGCTGTTTTTATCGGAGGAATATTTATTCTTTTTATGACAGGTGCAGCATTTATTGTTGGAGCGCTTTCAAATGTTTATTTCTTTAACAGGTCAGGTAATATTGCAATAGCGGAAGCAGGCGGCAATACTGATTTGATAATACCTGCTTTTATTAACATGGCTATGCCTCAGTGGTTTGTATATATATTTATGATGACGCTTCTTGCTGCAGCTATGTCAACACTGAGTTCGCAGTTTCATACAATGGGTACATCTTTTTCAAGAGATATAATTGGAACAGGTGCCGGGACATCTGAAAATGAAGATGGGGAAAAACCCCAAAATGGTCTGCTTGTAACTAAAATTGGTGTTATGCTTGGAATCATAGTCAGTGTTATTTTAGGCTATTATCTGCCAATAAGTATAATTGCAAGAGGAACAGCTTTGTTTTTCGGGGTTTGCGCGGCAGTATTTCTTCCAATGTATATCTGTGGTCTGTACTGGAAAAGAACATCAAAAGCAGGTGCTGTAAGCGGGATGATAGTAGGATTGGCTGTAAGTGTATTCTGGATGTTTTTTGTTCATGCGGCAAATGCATCCATGCTAAAACTTGTAGTGGTTCTGACTGGCAGGGAAAGTTTATTTGGATTTCCGTGGAACGCTGTTGATCCGATACTTGTAGCTTTTCCGCTTGCATTTATAGTAACTATTATAGTAACTTTGTTTACCAGGCCAGTACCAGCCGCTGTAGTGGAAAAAAGTTTTAAACAAGATTAGCAAAGACTTATTTGGTTAAAATATTTATTGAAAGGGGTCATCTACATGAGTGATAAATACTGGGAAGAAGAATGCGAGACCATGCCCCGGGGCAAGCTTGAGCAACTCCAGCTGGAAAGACTTAAAAAAACTCTTATAAATGTTTATGAAAATGTTAAATTTTATAAAGAAAAATTAGATGAGAGTGGTGTTGATCCATATAATTTCAAAAGCCTGGATGAAATTGAAAAAATACCATTTACCACAAAAGATGACCTCCGGGTAAATTACCCCTTCGGCCTTTTTGCGAAGCCAATGGATAAGGTAATAAGGATTCATTCCTCTTCAGGAACAACTGGCAATCCTGTTGTTGATGGATACACTAAAAATGATATTGCAGCATGGGGCAGTATAGTAGCAAGACAGCTATATAGTGTCGGAGTGAGAGAAAGTGATATTATCCAGAACAGTTACGGGTACGGCCTGTTTACCGGCGGGCTTGGCCTGCATTATGGAGGCGAACTTTTAGGTTCTACAGTAATACCGGTATCCGGCGGAAACACTGAAAGGCAGTTAAAAATAATGTCTGATTATAGCTCTACGGTAATATGCTGCACACCATCGTACTCTCTTTATATTGCAGAGGTTGGGAGGGAGCTCGGAGTTGATTTTGCCAAACTTCCACTGAAGCTCGGGGTTTTGGGAGCCGAACCCTGGACAGATGAGATGAGGAGGGAAATTGAAGACAGGCTTAAAATTGATGCTGTTGATATATATGGGCTCAGTGAGGTAATGGGGCCGGGTGTCTCGCTTGAATGTTTATATAAGTCCGGACTTCATATTGCCGAAGACCATTTTTTAGCAGAGATAGTGGACCCAAAGACAGGTAAAAAGCTGCCGCCGGGGAAACATGGTGAAATTGTATTTACTTCCCTGACAAAGGAAGCAATGCCGCTGCTGCGGTACAGGACAAAAGATTTATCAGCTCTAAATATAGATACGTGCAAATGCGGCAGAACACATGCAAGGATGACAAAACCAATGGGCAGAGCCGACGACATGCTGATAATAAGAGGGGTAAACGTGTTTCCTTCTCAAATAGAAGAAGTTTTAATGAAAATTAAAGACATAGAGCCACATTATCTTATAGTGGTTGACAGGAAGAATTATTTAGACAATATAGAAGTATGGGTAGAAGTATCTGAGGATATTTTTTCCGAAAAGATGAACGGTCTTGAAAATTTTGAATCATCCATAGAACATAAGCTTTATTCTGCAATTGGGATAAGAATGAATGTTAAGCTGAAAGAGCCCAAAACTATAAAAAGAAGCACAGGGAAGGCTAAAAGAGTCATAGACATGAGGAAAGGGGAAGCTCTGTAAGGTAATGGAAGTAAAAAAATTCTGGGATGAAAAAATTTCAAGAGCTGGCAGAGAGAAAATAAAGTATATTCAGCTTAATAATTTAAAAGACACGTTAAAGCATGTTTATAAAAATAATGTATTTTACAGAAAGAGAATAGATGAAGCAGGGCTTGATCCTGATAAAATTACCAGTCTTGAGGATATTGAGAAGCTTCCTTTCACAACCAAAGATGATCTCAGGGATAACTATCCCTTTGGTCTTTTTTGCAGTCCGCTGAGTGAAGTAGTCAGGGTTCACTCATCATCAGGAACAACGGGAAACCCTACTGTAGTTGGGTACACTAAGGGAGATCTGGAAATTTGGGCCGATATTCTGGCCAGGATTATGTATGATGCTGGTGTGCGGAAGGAAGATATAGTCCAGGTAAGCCATGGGTTCGGGCTTTTTACAGGGGGTTTTGGGTTTCAATATGCTGCAGAAAAAATAGGTGCACTTGTTGTCCCAATTTCTGGTGGAAACACAGAGCGCCAGATAAAAATAATGAACGATTTTAAATCAACTGTTTTATGCGGAACTCCTTCATATGCTCTGCACATATCTGAGGTTGCTGAGAAAGAAGGGGTGGACTTTAAGGCGCTCAATTTAAAGTTAGGCTTCTTTGGCGCTGAGCCCTGGGCAGAGTCCATGAGGAGCGAGCTGGAGACAAGGCTTGCTGTAAAAGCTCTTGACAGCTATGGACTCAGCGAAGTAATAGGCCCCGGAGTTGCATGCGAGTGTCTGGAGCAGAACGGGCTTCATGTTAATGAGGACCATTTTTTAGTTGAGGCAGTAAACCCTGAGACCGGGAAAACACTGCAGCCGGGCAAAAAGGGTGAACTTGTATTTACATCCCTTACGAAAAAGGCTTTTCCAGTAATTAGATACAGGACCAAAGACATATCGTATTTAATATGTGATGAATGCAAATGTGGGAATATTTTTGTAAGAATGGCTAAACCAATGGGCAGGACCGATGACATGCTGATAATAAGAGGGGTAAACGTGTTCCCGTCTCAGATAGAAGAAGTGCTCATGAATATAGACGACCTGGAGCCGCACTATCTAATAGTAGTAGATAAAAAAAATTACATGGATGTAATTGAAGTCTGGGTTGAAGTATCGGAGAAAATTTTCCATGAGAAAATCATGGATTTAGAGGACTTTGAGAAATCTATTGAAAATAAGCTTTACTCTGCAATTGGACTGAGGATAAAAGTTAGTTTAAAAGAGCCAAAAACTATTGCCAGAAGCCAGGGAAAGGCAAAAAGAGTCTGTGACAAGAGGAAAAATAATTCTTAAACAGAAGGTTAATGGAAATTGATGAACTTTTTAAGTGCAGCTTTAGAAGTCCTTGGTATTACAGCTCCTGTATTTATCGTAATAGCAATTGGCTATTTTATTAGGAAAAAAAAGATAATAGGAAAAGAGTCAGTTCAGGGTCTAAATAAATTAGCATACAATGTGGGCCTTCCCGCTCTGGTTTTTGTCAGCATAGCCAGGTACAATTTTGCTGATATTTTTAATCTAGAAATTATAAAAGTTATTTACTTGACCTGTGTCATATTTATTCCTCTAATTTTTATACTGAATTTTTTTATTAAAGTTAACGGCAGGACAAAGGGAGCCATGCTTGTTTCCTCTTACAGATGCAATATGGCATTTGTTGGTTTTCCG
>CAYMPQ010000068.1:0-8907 GCA_964392345.1 uncultured Actinomycetota bacterium | reverse complement strand
ATTTGCAAAGAAAAATTTTGGTGATAAGACAAAAATAATAGCCGGCACCGGCTCTAACGATACAAAACATTCAATAGAACTCTCAAAAGAAGCAGAAAAAATTGGCGTGGATGCTTTGCTGCTGGTTACCCCATATTACAATAAACCAACTCAAATGGGGCTGTATAAACATTTTGAGGCTATTTCCAGTGAAGTGAAAATTCCTATCATCCTCTACAATGTCCCTTCCAGGACTTCCCGCAATATAGATTCAAAGACCTGTATTGAATTATCAAAGATTGACAATATTTGTGGTGTGAAAGAGGCAAGCTCTGATATGAAGCAAATTGCAGAAATCATAAGAGACACTGATGAAGATTTTTTAGTATACAGTGGAAATGACGGTGATACGCTGCCGATTTTATCACTTGGAGGGCATGGGGTTATCAGTGTAGCATCGCATATTATTGGAAATGAAATAAGAAAGATGATTTCCTGTTTTAAAAATGGAGACATAGGTGAAGCTTCAGGGTTGCATAGATGTCTTCTTGATATATTTTATGGGATATTTATAACAACTAATCCAATTCCAATAAAAGAAGCACTGAATTTAAAAGGGATGCGTGTTGGCCCGACAAGGGCTCCTCTATATCAAATGGAAGAAGGCGATTTGCAGAGATTTAAAAATATTTTAAAAAAACATAAAATAATAAATTAGCGTATGGTGTATAAATTTAATTTATGAAGATAAACCAATAAGGCATAATTATATAAGAAAGAGGTGTAAATTACAGATTGTAAGATATAATATGATAAAAAAAAGTAGTTTAAAGATAATACCAATGGGCGGTCTCAGTGAAGTTGGAAAGAACATGTTAGTTTTTGAAAAGGATAACCAGAGCATAATTGTTGACTGCGGCATCATGTTTCCATATGATGATATGCCTGGAGTCGACTTTATCATACCGGATTTTTCATATGTCAAAAAAAATGCAGGTAAGATAAAAGCAATAATACTGACACATGGTCACGAGGATCACATCGGAGCGCTTCCTTTTCTGATGAAGGAAATAAATGTTCCCATATATGGGACCAAACTGACACTTGGATTAACCAGGATAAAAATAAATAATAACGCTGTTGTGTACAACGAAATTAATCCTGACAAGACATTAAACATAGGCCCATTCAACGTAGAATTTTTCAGGGTAAATCACAGTATACCTGACGGAGTAGGTTTAATTATAAGAACAGACATCGGAACTATTATCCACTCGGGTGATTTCAAATTTGACCAGAGCCCCATAGATGGCAGGGCAACACAATTTTCAAAAATTGCAATGGCTGGAGATGAAGGTGTCCTTGCTTTGCTATGCGATAGCACTAACTCTGAGGAACCTGGTTTTACTCTCCCGGAGAGGGATGTTGGCAAAACACTGTTGGAAAAATTTGAAGAGGCGGATAAGAGAATAATAGTTGCAACTTTTTCATCCCATATTCACAGAATACAACAGATAATTGATGTGGCTCACAATTTAGGGAAAAAAATTGCAATTTCCGGTAAATCCATGCTCAGAACTATTAAAATTTCCGCTGAGCTTGGATATCTTAAAATTCCGAAAAATACAATAATCCCTATAACCAAAATTGATGAGTTTCCCATAAAAAAAATAGCTATACTCTCTACTGGCAGCCAGGGAGAACCTCTCTCAGCTTTGTATAGGATGGCTTTAGGAGAACACAGAAGGGTACAGATCATGCAGGGAGACATGGTAATAATTTCAGCTTCTCCTATCCCTGGAAATGAGAGGGCTATTTCCAACACTATAAATATGTTAATAAAACAGGGCG
The DNA here is from genome assembly GCA_964392345.1 of uncultured Actinomycetota bacterium. GTDB lineage: Bacteria > Actinomycetota > Humimicrobiia > Humimicrobiales > Humimicrobiaceae > JAUVXY01. The sequence continues at coordinate 7,077 of CAYMPQ010000068.1, read as the reverse complement.
CAGATGTTTTTTATGAATCTATAGCAGGGGTGCATGTATCGGGCCATGCAGCACAGGAAGAAATAAAAATGATGATAAATTTAGCCAGGCCTGAATATTTTATTCCAGTGCATGGAGAAAATAAGCACAAGGTCCAAAATGCCAAGTTAGCAGAGATGATGGGTATCGAAAGAAAAAACATTGTTCTTGCCCAGAATGGCGATATCATTAAAATGAACTCCAATCTATGCAGGGTATCAGGCAATATAGAGCCCAGGACTATTTATGTGGACGGGGTTGGCTTTGGCAATATAGAGGACATAGTATTGCGGGACAGAAAGCTGCTGTCAAGGGAGGGAATTATTACAGTAGTGGTAGGAATTGATACGCAGAATGGGAAAGTTATTTACAAGCCTGATTTTATTTTCAAAGGGATAACATATATGGAAAACTTTGATTTCATTTTAAAAGAATGTAAAAAATTAATTATAAATTCTTTAAGAGCGTGTTTTGAAAGCAACAGTACAAGCAGCAGCGAATACGAGAAATACATAACTGAGAGACTTGAAAAATTTATTTTTAAGAAAGCAAGGATAAGGCCTGTAATAATGACAAGAGTGGTAAGTATTTAAGCAGAGTGATTATTTTTTGAAAATTAAAACTAAAGACACAATGAAAAGAAATAAAAAAGAATACGGCAGAAGTAATAATTCTAACAAAAGGTATGGTTCAAAAGCTTCCAAGACTTATGTTAAGAAGAGAGTGGAGATTTACGGCATATTAATTATAATGTTTTCAATACTTCTTTTTACAAGTATGGTTGGTTCTGGTAAAACTGGAATCATAACAAGCCATATAGATGAGTATCTGTCGTATTTGTTTGGTATGGGCAGGTATTTTTTTCCATTTTTTCTTTTAGCGTGGGGGATTAGTTTTTTTATAAAAAGAATACACTACTTGCATTTAAGAATAGGATACGGGTTTTTATTGCTGTTTATATCAATTTTAGGGATTGCAGGAAATAATTTTGGCCACAGAAATATTTTTGATGAAGTTTTACTAAGAACAAGAGGCGGAATTGCAGGAGCAGGAATTTTTTATGGATTATTTAAATTGTTAGGCAGCGCAGGAGCTATAACTGTTTTGTCTGTTCTTTTGATTATTTCAATTCTTATTATCACAAAGGTGTCAATAATTGATGTTGGCAAAAAAATAGTAAATATGTTTTCCAAAATCAATTTTAGGGCAGCATCTAATATATTTAGGAAAAAAACTGATGCAGCCGGTGATATTGAATCTGGCAAAACAGATACAGACAGCAGATATGCTGACAGAACTGCTTATAAAGAAAAAGAAGAAAAATACAGTAGTAAATATTTTGAAAAAATATTAGATGAAAAGGACGAAGCTAAACGTCTTTACGGCGAGCAGGATAAGAATACCGGGAAACAGCTAAAGATCCCTATAAATAAAATTGAAACCGAATATGAAGATTTTAGAATACCGCCTGAAAGTCTTCTCGGAAAATCAAAGAATCTCTCTCCAAAAGTATACAGGCAAAATGTAAAAGAAAGCGTTAATACGTTAAACCAATTGTTTGATAGTTTTAACCTGCCTGCCAGGATTAGAAGAGTTGTAAGGGGGCCATCCGTCACACTTTACGAGTTAACTCTTTCTGCAGGAGTAAAGGTCCAAAGGCTTCTTAGTCTTGAAGATGATTTTTGTGTAGCAATGGGCTCGCCGGACTTAAGGTTTTTAACTCCAATTCCCGGTAAATCTGCTGTGGGGATAGAAGTCCCTAATAAAATTAAGAGCCTGGTTACCTTAGGTGATGTTTATTCCAGCGGAGATAAAAAAATTTCAGAAAATTTATTATGTGTCCCACTGGGAAAAGATTTGTCCGGTAATATTGTTTATATGAATATTGTTGAAATGCCTCATTTGTTAATTGCAGGGACCACTAATTCTGGAAAGAGTTCGTGTCTTAACAGTATCATAACTTCACTTCTTATGAAGGCTAAGCCAAGCCAGATAAAATTTATTATGATAGACCCTAAAATGGTTGAGCTGAGCACTTACAATGGAATTCCTCACCTGCTGACACCTGTGGTTATAGACATAAAAAAAATAGCTCCAGTTCTTTCATGGGTCGTAGAAGAAATGGAGGATAGATTTAAAGCTTTAGTAAAATATAATTTGAAGACTATAGATATTTATAATTTTGAAGCATCCAGAGATAAAGATAACGGCTCCGATATTAAGCCTTTTCCATATATTTTGATTTTTATTGATGAGCTGGCAGATCTAATGATGGTGTCTGCATCTGAGGTAGAAGATAGAATATGCAGAATAGCTCAAAAAGGGAGGGCTGTAGGGATTCACCTGATTGTTTCAACGCAGAGGCCATCCGTAAATGTAGTAACAGGACTGATAAAGGCTAATATCCCCTCAAGGATATCATTTAAGGTCGCACATAACACTGATTCCAAGGTTATTTTAAATTACGGAGGAGCTGAAAAGTTAATAGGAAGAGGAGACATGCTGTATCTTCCATCAACTTCTTCAAGACCAGAAAGGCTGCAGGGAGCTTTTGTAACTACAAATGAAATAGAAATGATTGTACGGTATATTAGAGATCAGAAAAAACCTGAATATGATTTAGAGATTTCAGAGGCATGCAACAAGGAAGGTAAAGATAAAAAAATAATTGAAGAAGATGAATTGTTGTATGATGCTTTAAAGACAGTTGTAAGTTTTGGCCATGCATCTGCCTCTTTGCTGCAACGGAAGCTTAAAATCGGATATTCAAGAGCTGCTCGCATAATAGATCAGTTAGAGGATAGGGGGCTTGTAAGCGGTTATGATGGCAGCAAGCCAAGAGAGGTTTTAATTTCTGCAGATGACCTTGAAAAGATATTGGAAAAAAGGAATCCTTAAGAGTAAGAAAGTTAAAATTTTTTAACAGGGATAAAAATTCTTATTTATGAAATGTTCAATAGTAAATATTGGCACTGAACTTAATCTTGGCATTATCTTTAACACAAATTCAAAATACATAGCAGAAAGCTTGGCTGAGCTTGGTGTTGATTGTAATTTTATATATACAGTAAGAGATAATGAAGAAGAAATATCTGTTATTTTAAAAGAGAGTTTAAAGCATAGTGATATAGTAATAACAAACGGTGGTCTTGGTCCAACAGACGATGATGTTACAAGGAATGCAGTAGCTTCTGCCCTTGATTTAAAACTTTTAAGGGACAAATCATTAGATGAGACAAGCTTAAAGTTTATAAAAAATATAAAAAGCAGCGATATTAAAAACAGGCTGCTCAGGCAATCATATATTCCTCAGAATTCTATTCCAATTAAGCCCAGGGTGGGAAGCGCCTCTGGATTTATAATAAATTTAAAACCTGAAAAAAAATGGATTTTTTGCATACCCGGAGTTCCAAAAGAGATGAAGAGCATGCTTGATATGGATGTTATTCCGGTGATAAGAACTATTTCCGGCAGCAAAAGCGAAAAAAGCGGAAATTTGGTAATTAAAAAATCGGTACTGATGACTACAGATATTAGCGAAACAGAGATAGAAGAAAAAATAAAAGGAATTGTAAAGGAAGCAGAAAAAATAAATGTTAAAATAGGGATCACTGCTGCACCCGGTCTCATAAAAATAATATTGGTGTCAAGGTCTGATTGTGAAGAAAATTGCAGCAGACACCTGAGAAGAATTGAGGGAAAGGTAAGAAGAAAATTACGTGAATATATTTACAATAAAAACAATACTTCAATTTCAGAAAGCTTGAAAAGAGCAATAACGAGAAAAAATAAAAATATTACAATAAGTGTTGCCGAATCAATGACAGGCGGTCTTGTCAGCAGTATGATAACTGATGTTGGCGGCAGCTCAGAGTATTTTTTAGGAAGTGTAGTATCTTATTCAAACTATGCTAAGAATAAACTGCTGCAGGTTAACAGCAGCAGCATAAATAAATATGGAGCAGTAAGCAGGGAAGTATGCCTGGAAATGGCTTGCAATGTAAAAAAGTTATTTAATTCAGATTTTGCTGTCAGCACAACCGGCTTTGCAGGCCCGGGTGTAACAGAAAAAAATAAAGAGGCCGGACTGGTGTATTGCTGCATCATCGATCCAAACGACTACAGGCAGGTATTCAAAAAGAAATTTACTGGAAGCAGAATTGACATAAAGTACAGAACTGCACAGTTTATTCTAAATAAGCTTAGGATTTCTATAGAAGAAACAATAGATTAATATAAAATTATCCTGACAGAAGATAAATGGTTAAAAAAGAAAATAATTTGCACAAGAGATTGTTTGTTGCCATAGACATTCCTGAACATATAAAGAAATACTTATATGAAACTGAAGACAGGCTGTTCAGCAAAGATAAAGGTATAAGAAAAATACCATGCCCTAATATTCATGTTACTTTAAAATTTTTAGGCAATGTAAACTTAAATAAAATAGAAAAAATAAAAAACGCAATTAAAGAAACTACCGATAATTTTTGTTGTTTTGATTATAAGATTGCAGGCAGCCTGGGGGCGTTTTCAAGCTTTAGAAGCGCAAGAATAATATTTGCAGAAATCAAGAGTGGAAGCGATAAAATAATTGAAATTTATGATAAGCTTGAAGATAATTTTAGCAAAATAAAAATACGAAAGGAAAAAAGAAAATTTATTCCTCACATTACAATTGCAAGGATAAAGAGAAGTAAAAATATAGAAAATTTGGTCAAAAATATTAAATTGGATTTGGCGGATACTATAAAATGCTGCAAGCTCACATTATTTGAGAGCAGGTTAAAGCCAAGTGGGGCTGAATATATTATTATTGAAGAATTTAGTTTAAAATAAGATTAATATTTATAACCTAAAATTGAATTTAAGTTATAAATATAGTATTATGTTTATAGGCATTTGTGCATAAGCATTTTTAATTTGAAAATTATTATTTATTTTTATTTAGCTATAGGAGATACTATGGAAGACAGAGATAAAATAGTAGAAAATACAATTACTCAGATTGAGAGGCAGTACGGGAAAGGCGCTATCATGAAATTAGACGCACATGGCCCCTTAGAAGACATTCCTGCTATTTCTACGGGCTCTTTGGAGCTTGACATGGCATTAACCATAGGAGGGGTGCCGAGGGGAAGAGTCATAGAAATATTTGGGCCGGAAGCTTCGGGTAAAACGACACTTGCTTTGCATATAATAGCGAATGCTCAAAAAGAGGGCGGCGTAGCTGCGTTCATAGATGCTGAGCATGCACTGGATCCCAAGTATGCAAGAAATTTAGGTGTTAACAATGAAGAGCTGCTGCTATCCCAGCCAGACAGCGGAGAGCAAGCGCTGGAAATTTGTGAGATATTGCTAAAAAGCGGGGCCCTGGATGTAGTGGTCATTGATTCAGTAGCAGCACTTGTTCCCAAAGCAGAGCTTGAGGGAGAGATGAGCGATTCTTTTATCGGCCTGCAGGCAAGGCTTATGTCCAAAGCTTTGAGAAAAATAACAGGAGTTGTCAGTAAGACACAAACGTCAGTCGTTTTTATTAACCAGCTAAGGGAGAAGATAGGGGTAATGTTTGGAAACCCTGAGGTGACACCGGGTGGAAGGGCATTAAAATTTTATGCATCTGTGAGGCTGGATATAAGAAGGATAGATTCTATAAAAAGCGGTACAGAAATTATTGGGAACAGGGTAAGAGTAAGGGTTGTTAAAAACAAGGTTGCTTCGCCATTTAAAAGTGCGGAGTTTGACATTATGTATGGAAAGGGAATATCCAAAGAAGGAAGCATATTAGATGTTGGGAGTGAATTGAACATTATCGGAAGGAGCGGTTCCTGGTACTCTTATGGTGAGGAGCGCATTGGACAGGGAAGAGAAAATGCAAAGGTATTTTTAATGCAAAATACTGAGATAAAAGATGAAATTGAAGAGAAAATAAAAAAGGAATTAAACTTCAACACAGAAAAAAAAGAAGAAAGTAAGGGAAAGAGCGTTAAATATAAAAACAATAAGAAAAACATTTAAAGTAATGCGTGTAAATATTTGGAAATAAGAAAGGTTAAATATATCAGGATATGAAGCGAAAAAATATATAGCAAAATTAAAGAAGCAAGAAGAATGCAAGTGGCTTTCAGAGGTTAATTCACAAAGCCTTCAAGAAGGCGCCACCAAGCAGATAACTATATCGAAAACTCCTTCCGGAAAATATTTTGCAAGTTTTAATTGTACGGTAGCTAGAAATAAAGTTTTTAAAAGGAATGATAAGCACCGTCATTTATCAAAATCTATCTCAGATGCAAGTTGGGGAGAATTTACAAGACAACTAAAATATAAATCTAAATGGCGGGATAAAGAATTAATTCAAATCGGTAGATTTGAAGCTTCAAGCAAAATATGCAGTGTTTGCGGATACAAAAATGAAGACTAGCTTCATCAAAGAAAATAGCTCTGTGAAGCAGGAACCACTTCCTAGTATTGGGATGCACGGTAATTTATTGCTGTGAGGATGTCACACAATAAATTTTTAGATCATATCAAAACTCTTATAAAATATGCTGATATAGCAATGTATAAGGCAAAAGAAGCAGGCAGGAATAATTACAAATTTTATCAGCCAGACATCGAACAAGCGCCATCAGAAGCTTAAAGGCCGGCTAAATTTATCGTCTTATTTTATGGCTGCTGCAGCCATAAAATTGTGAAAATTAATATTGACTTATTATAAGTAGATGATATAATTTGTTTTGCTTAAATGGAAATCATAAAAGCATATAGTTTTAGTGGTTGCTTTTTGAAAAACTTCTTATTTTTATTTTTATTTTTTATTGACAACTTGTTGTTAATATGGTATTTTCTGCAAGTTGCAAAAATGTGTTCTTTGAGAACTAAATAGTGTAGGTTTTAGAGTGTGGATTCTTATTTTTTAAGAATCTATAATTTAAATTATTCGTTTTTTTAAGTATTAATTTTTGAGAGTTTGATCCTGGCTCAGGACGAACGCTGACGGTGTACTTAATACATGCAAGTCGAACGTGCAATGCAGAAGTGGCAACACTTTTGCAAAGC
>CAYMPQ010000067.1:0-9454 GCA_964392345.1 uncultured Actinomycetota bacterium | reverse complement strand
ATATATTTAACTTCTCCTACAATATAAATATCTAATATGGTAAAATTATTTAAAAATTAATAAGAAAATAATGGGAAAATTAAATCCACTAAAAATTGTAATAATTTTATTTATTACCTTTCTTACGGTTTTCTCCATCGTTTCTTGCGACCAGACGCTTGTGGATATCTATACCGAGGTTAATCCTGATTACTCAGGAGTTAGAACTGTAGATATAGCAGTAAAAACAGAATACATACAAAAAGGAGAAATATCTTCAGGAAAAAGCCAGTCCCTTTTTGACAAAATACTTTCAAGCCTTCCGCCTGGCGAAATTGAAACAACTGTAGATGGCGAATATACGCATTTTAAATCCACTACACCTTTTAAAGACATAAATTTCCTTCAACATATATCAATAGATAATTTTTCAGAAACACCTCCTGAAAGATTTTATGCAAAAATGGAAAAAGATGATTATTTCTTTTACTGTGAGTATTTCTTTAAAGATTATGTGGATATGAAGATAGATGAAATTCTTTTATCTTCAGGTGACAAAAATTCCGATTATAATCGAATCGATGATTTGCTAAAAGATGATGCCGATATTATAAGTATTACTTACCAGATAAAACTCCCTGTCAAGGTAATAAAAAGCAACGCTGATATTGTAGGAGATAACAATATAGCTATCTGGAATATAAAATACGGGGACCAGAAATACATATCTCTGGAAGGCAAGAAAACAAAATTTCTACCATACTTTTTAATTGTAATTTTAGGAGTTATAGGGCTTTTTATTATATTTATTATTTTTGCCCTTGTGTTCAGCTCCAGAAGAAGCAGAACCGGCCCCAAAACTAAAAAGCCGCTTTATACTTATGATAATTATTTTAAGAAGGACAGACATTTCAGGTAACGAATAACTTTTTAAACAGTAAAATATAAACACACGACCAAGATTTTATATGAACAACGAAATCATAAAATTGGTAACTCCTCTGAGTGAAGATAAAATAAAAAAATTAAGGTCAGGAGATGCAGTTTACCTTAGCGGCACCATTGTTGGGGCAAGAGACATGGCTCACAGACGAATGGTTGAAGCCATAAAAAATGGAGAGAAATTACCTATCAGCCTCCAAAATGAGACAATATTCTATGTTGGTCCGTCTCCAGCGCCTCCAGGTAAAATTAGCGGGAGCATCGGCCCTACCACAAGTGCAAGAATGGATAACTTAACAGAGCCTTTGCTAAAAAATGGGCTCGGAGCCATGATAGGGAAAGGTAAGCGAAGTGAAGATTATAAAAAACTCCTGATAAAATATAAAGCTGTGTACCTGGTTACCATTGGAGGTGCTTCTGCATTCCTTTCTACAAAAGTAAAAGAAATTAAAAAAATAGCTTACAGGGATTTAGGTGCTGAAGCTTTATATAGCATAACTGTAAAAGACTTTCCATTATTTGTAGCTTATGATATTTATGGTGGAGATGTGTTCAAATTAGCAGAAGCTGGCAGCAGGTAAAATAACTACCTGGAAAATATATTTGACGAAGCTCTCCTAACGGAATGGCATCCCAGGAAGACTGCAAGCGGTAGTGTAGCCATGTGACAGGGTGCATATTCTATGTTGCACGACAGTGCAGTAGTCTTTCCTCCCAGGCCCTGGGGACCAATCCCGCTACTGTTTATTTCCTTTAAAATCTTATCTTCCAGTCTTCTGTATCTTGCATCACTATTTTTTACATTTAAGTTTCTAAAGACAGCTTTTCTTGCAAGCTTTGTGACCTCTGAAGATGTTGATCCTATACCAATTCCAACTACCCCGGGAGGGCAGCACTTTGTAACATTTTCCTTAACCGCATTTACAACTTTTTCCAATATTTCGTCCTCACCCGATGAAGGGTTGAGCGTAAAAAGATATGAACAGTTCTCGCTGCCACCGCCTTTTAGATTAACTTCTATGGAAATACCAGCACCTGAATTAAAACAAATATCAATAACAGCAGGGGTATTGTTAAATGTATTTTTTCTATCAAACAATGGATCGCTTACAATTGACTTTCGAAAATAACATTTTTCGTAGACTTCTGCTACTTCCTGATTTAAACAAATGTTTAGATTTGCCATGTCTTCTATACAGACATCAGAACCAACGGTTAAATTAATATATACTGTTCCGCAATCCTGGCACAATGGTAGCCTCCTGCATCTGGCAATCTCTTCATTTTCTAAGATATAGCCAAGTACTTTTCTGGCAGTTGCATTGGTTTCTTTGACTCTAAATTTTTTTATAGCATCAACTATATCAGCCGGCAGATTGAAATTTGCCTCAATCAGCAGGTTTTTTACTTCCTTTGCTATATCTGAATTTTTTATTGTTTGCATCTTTACCCGGACAAATATTATTTATACATAAATCCCAGGGTTTTCTTCCCTTTCTTATAACTCTGACTACCGGATACCCGCAGTGCTTGCATTTCTGTTCTGTTGTTAATATAAGTCCATTTTGCGGAAGAGAAAAAGTATTTGTACACCTTGGGTAGGCACTGCACCCTATAAATCTTTTTTTAGTTTTCCTTGAAGTTCTTATTATTAAATTTCCATCACAGCTTTTATCCATGCACTTTCCTACAATAAGATCTTTCTTTATTCCATCTTTTATCTCCTGCGAAATTTCTTCTTTTCCATTTTTTAAATTAACCATAACATCTTTCAGCATTTCCCTGGACTTGTCTACTACTTCTTCCTTTGTTTGGTCGCCGCCTGCAATCCCATCCATATACATCTCCAGCTCTGAAGTCATATCGGGTGATGATATTTTTTCAGCATGTTTTTTAAGCATTTTTATAACAGCAACAGCTTTCTCGGAAGGAGTAAGCGGGTTTCCATGCATATATCCTCTTTGAATTAGATTTTGTATAATTGTATGGCGCGTAGCTTTTGTTCCAAGCCCAAGTTCTTCCATTTTTTCTACCAACTTGCCCTGAGTATATCTTGAAGGAGGTTTTGTCTGTTTGTCTAAAATCTCTTTCCCGGAAACCGTAAGTACCTGATTGGCTTCCAGGTCTGGGATAAAAACGTCTTCATGCTTAAAATAAGGATAAAACTTTGTCCACCCTAACTTTATAATATTAGAGCCATTGGCCTTAAACAACTCTCTGCCTATGTCTATATCAGCCATTATGCTTTTGACTTCTGCTGAAGGAAGCAGTGTGCACATAAACCTCCTGACAATTAATTCATATAACTTCCAATCATCACTCTTCAGGTTTTTCTTTTCTGCCACTGCTGTTGGATGAATAGGTGGGTGATCTGTTGATCTTTTCTTCCCCCTGCTTGCTACAATCTTTTCCTGCGAGGTTACTTCCCTGCTCATTTCTTTAAATTCATCAGATTTATCAAACATTTTAGCTATTTCCCCGATGCCTATGGAAGAGGGATATACTGTGTTATCAGTTCTGGGATAGCTTATATACCCGTTCATATACAAATTTTCAGCTATACTTATTGTCCTTGCAGCTGTAAATCCAATTGCATTAGCGCTCACAATGAGAGAAGTGGTATTAAAAGGAGCAGGTGGAGTTAATTTCCTGGTTTTTTCTGTTACCCCTAAAACAATGCCGTTATCTTTTATAATATTATAAACTTTGTGGGCTTCATCTTTTTTTAAAAATCTTTTTTTCTTATGGGTTGCCTCAAATTCCTGTCCGGATTTTGTTGCAAGTTTTACATTGACTACCCAATACGGAATTGTAACAAAAGATTTTATTTCCGCCTCTCTATCAACTATAAGTGTTAGAGTTGGAGTTTGGACTCTTCCTACTGATAAATATTTATCCCATATCTGAAAGGAAGCAAGCGATATAAAACGGGTCAGTGTTGCACCCCATATTAAATCTATGTCCTGCCTTGCCCTGCCTGCAAAAGCTAAATTTAAATCTACTTTTCCCAATTTGGCAAATGCCTCGTTTATGTCTCTGGGTGTAATTGCAGAAAATTTTGCTCTTTTTACCGGTGCAATAGAGTTTTTTTCTTTAACAACCTGCCATGCATCATAGCCTATAAGCTCGCCTTCCCTGTCAAAGTCAGTTGCTATTATGATTTCGTCTGTATCATCAGCCATCTTTTTTAAAGCTTTTACATAATCTACTCTCACACTGGTTGACTTTTTACCGGTTGCTTTTTTATTTATTGATTTTTCTTTAATTGGCACTTTTTCTATTCTGGCAGTTATTAACTCCATAGGATCTACCTTAACCCAGTTTGCATACTCCTTTGGGTAGCCTACTTGCATTATATGGCCCCTGAGGCCCATGACTTTATAATCTTCATCCCCAATCTTAAAGCCATAAACAGGAACACCGCAAATTTTTTCTTCTGACAGCCCATCGCCTGATAAAATCTTTGCTATTCTTCTTGCTGCTATTTCTTTTTCACTTATTATAAGTTTCAACTGTAAGCTCCCGGCTCCTCTAAATTTGTGTATAAAATACTATGTAAACAAAATCATACCTGAAAAGTTTCTGGATTTGAAATAATAACATTAAAAAATAAATAAATCCAAAATTTCATATTTCCTATTACTTTTACGCAAACAGTAAACCAGTAAATCCTGTATTACAACTAAAGTTTATTATTTTGAGGTTCTTTTTAATTCTTTTTTATTTAACAGATATTATTGTATAATTTAGTTTGATATTAAAAAATATTCAAATAGTTTTTTTAAAAAGATAATGTAAATACTCAAAGCCTATGAATAGTAATATAGAATTTGCTGATAGCATAATCAAATTAAAAAACAAAAAAGATGCTTTAATACTTGCACATAACTATCAGATAGGCGAAGTGCAGGATATTGCAGACTTTGTAGGTGACTCCCTGCAGTTAAGCATAGCAGCCTCTAAAACTAAAAACAAAATTATAGTATTTTGCGGAGTGTCTTTTATGGCAGAAACTGCAAAAATACTATCTCCGGAAAAGAAGGTGCTATTGCCTGATCCTGACAGTGGCTGTCCAATGGCAGACATGATTACTGCTTCACAGCTTAGTGAACTAAAAAACAAATATCCCGATGCAATCGTTGTGTGCTATGTTAATTCAAGTGCAGAAGTTAAAGCCTTGAGCGATATATGCTGTACATCTTCCAATGCCGTAGCTGTAGTAAAATCTATTCCAGAAAATAAAAGAATTATATTTATTCCAGATAAATACCTTGGAAGCTATGTCCAGAGTAAAACAAAAAGAGAAATGATCCTGTGGGATGGTTATTGCCCTGTCCATGTTCTAATTAATGTAAAAAGTATAATTCAGTTTAAAAAAGAACATCTGGATGCGCCGCTTATTGCACATCCAGAATGCACGCCCGATGTATTAAATATGGCAGACAAGGTTACAAGCACCGGAGGTATGGTAAATTATATAAAAAAATCCAGCAAAAAAGAGTTTGTAATAGGAACTGAGATTGGTATAATTCACAGACTTCAGAAAGAAAACCCCAATAAAATCTTTTATCCCGCTTCAAAACAAGCCATCTGCCCAAATATGAAACTTATAAATTTAGAAAAATTATTCTGGGCTCTTGAAGAAGAAAAATATGAAGTAAAACTTCCTGAAAAAATCCTGACAGGAGCCAGATCTTCTATTGATAAAATGATAAGCTTAACCTAAAAATATGTTACCAAGATTTGTAGTAGCCCCATCATTATGCGAAAAGATTTACAATTGCTGTGATTGCATCATTGTTGGCACAGGAATTGCAGGTCTTTCTACAGCTATGAGGATATCAAAATATACCGGGATAAAAATATTTACCAAGAGCTCAATGCCTGAATCAAACACATGGTATGCACAGGGTGGAATAGCTGCAGTTATAAAGAAACCAGATATGTGGAAAAACCACTATGAAGACACAATTAAAGCCGGCCAGGGACTCTGTGACAGGAAAGCTGTAGAAATTTTGGTAAAAAATGCTCCCAAAATGATAGAAGAGCTAATTGAAATTGGTGTAAATTTTGACATTTCTGAAGGAGAAATTAGTTTAACTACTGAAGGCGGGCATAGTTTTCCACGGATCCTCCACTCAGGTGGAGATGCAACGGGAGAAGAAATTGAAAAAAAATTGGTAAATTATACTAAAGGACTAAAGAAAGTTGAAATTTTTCCTGAGTACTTTGTCCTGGACATATTGACTTATAACAACAGATGCCTTGGTATTATTGGAATAAATACAAATACGAATGCAGTAGAAATACACCCCGCATCCAATGTTGTAATTGCAAGTGGTGGAATTGGGCAGCTTTACGAACTCACTACAAACCCTGCTATTTCTACAGGCGACGGAATTGCAGCAGCTTACAGAGCAGGAGCAGAAGTCAAGGATATTGAATTCATTCAATTTCATCCTACAGTATTTAAAACCAGAGACGGCAAGCTGTTTTTGATAAGCGAAGCCTTAAGGGGCGAAGGAGCTTACCTCAGGGATTGTAAAAAAGATAGGTTTATGCTTGGAAAGCATAAGAGAGCAGAGCTTGCTCCAAGAGACATAGTAGTAAAAGAAATGGTAAAAGTAATGAAAAACACCGGTTGTGATTTTGTTTATCTGGATGCAACTCATCTGCCAGAAAGCCTTCTGAAAATACGTTTTCCAAATATCATTTTTAAACTGAAAGAGAATGGTCTGGATTTGAAGAACGACTTAATAAAAATATCTCCTGCCGCTCATTACCTCAACGGAGGGGTAAAAACTAATTATGCAGGATTGACAAATATAGACGGTCTTTACTGCTGTGGCGAAGCCGCTGCCACAGGAGCTCATGGAGCAAACAGGCTAGCAAGCAATTCCCTGATTGAAGGTTTAGTTTTTGGGTGGAAAATTTATGAAGATATTACCACCTCTCTGAATAAAAAAACTGAAAAAACAAAAAAGGAAATAATCGGTGACATAATTAAGCTAACTGGTAAAACCACCCTGGCTCTGTCAAAACAAAAAAAGGGGAGGGAATGTAAAAAAATAAAAGAATTGGATATAAAGCCTCTTATAGCTAACTTCAGACATATGATGAGTGAGAAGGTTGGTATATTAAGAGACAAAAAAAGCCTGAGAGATGCACAGGATTTTATAGATTCTCATATCGGTGTTAGCAGTCTTTACAATAAGAGAGATAAAAATACAGCAGAGTTTGTTAATATGCTGACTGTTGCTAAATTAATAGTAAAAGCTGCAAGTTTGAGGGAAGAAAGCAGGGGGACGCATCAAAGAAATGATTTTCCAGAAAAAGATGACAGAAACTGGAAAAAACATATAATATTAAAGAAAGATAAGTTTCATTTTGAACCAGTAAAATAAAGTTCTCAGGCTATAAATTGTTAAAATATTATTTTTAGCTGGTTATCAAAAAATATGGAAAACAAAATTTACAAAAATGAGGTGCTGGACATAATAAGAGCTGCAATCTCTGAAGATTTAGGCGGCTATGGAGATATTACTTCTAAATATTTAATATCCTCAGATGATAAAATATCATCTTATATCATATGCAAAGATAAAAGCGGCGCTGTGTTAAGCGGCTTGGATATAGCCTGTTATATTATAGAAGAAATTGATGCAAGCCTTGAGTTTAAAAAACTAAAGCATGATGGTCAGAAGCTAAATTATAAAGACAAGATCTGCACAATAAATGGGTCTGCACTGTCAATAATTAAAGCAGAAAGAACCTGTCTTAATTTTATCCAGCATATGTCCGGAATAGCAACCATAACTAATAAGTTTTCCACCATTGCTTCCCGCCATAATGTTAAAATTGCAGATACAAGAAAAACAAAACCACTCCTTAGAAAATTAGAAAAATATGCAGTATTGTGTGGAGGAGGCTACAACCATAGATTCGGACTTTTTGATGGAGTACTTATAAAAGATAACCATATCACAGCAGCAGGAGGAGTAAAGGAAGCTGTAAATAAAGTAAGGGACAAAATTCCGCACAGTTTAAAAATTGAAGTAGAAGTAAAAAATTTATCAGAGTTAAAAGAAGCTATGAACTGCAAGGTAGATATAATTATGTTGGACAATATGAATCCCAAACAGGCAAAAAAGGCAGCTGCTATAGTAAAAAGAGAGATGGGAAGCTCTTGCCTGGTAGAAATTTCAGGCAACGTAAATTTAAATAATTTAGAAGATTACTGCAAAACAGGCATTGATTTAATTTCAGTAGGTTACATCACTCATTCTGCGCCTGCTGTTGATTTCTCGTTAGAGTTTGTCTCATCTTAAACGCAGTTTCTCTTTAATTTCAGGAATTTTCTTTATAGCTGCTTTTCTCCCTCTCTCAATAATCTCGCTCCCGTGCACATAATCAAAAAAACCATAGTCTCCAACTTCTGGTTCTATTACTATGTCAGCATTTTTTAGATAACTTTTAATCATCTCTCTGTGTATTATATTAAAACTGATATCCAGCACAGAGTAAGCAGATAACCTGCTGCTTCCAGGCTTTCTTCTTTTAAATATACCAAACTTATCTTTCTTTTTTCTGTTTGACTCTCCACTTTTCATATTCTTTTCATAATTTGGTAAGTTATACTTTTTATTTTTTTCATCCATATGCTCATACATACCACTCAAAAACTCACTTTCTCTATTTTCCTTGCCAAAAACTATAGAAGAAGCAATAATAAAATCCACGTCCAGGCTTTTAATAGCTTTCGTTGGCAGATTTTCAATAATTCCGCCATCAACAAGCACCATATCCTTAAAGCGCACTGGATCAAAAAGACCCGGTATGGATATGGAGGCCCTTACAGCTTCCCTTAATTTTCCTGAATTTAATATAACCTTTTTCTGCGTAATAATATCTGCTGCTACACAGCAAAAATCTTTCTGGCAATCTTCAAAAGTCTTACCACCTAAAAACTTATCCAATACCTCTTCCACTCTTTTACCATTGATTATGCCCATCCTATTAAAAGCAAAATCCGTAAACAGTAAGAAACTTCTCCAGTCCATATCACTGACATAATCTTCTGCCTCTTTTAGGCTTACCCCTGAACAGTACAGCGACCCTATAATCGCACCCATACTAGTGCCACTTACAGCACTAATTTCTACTCCTAAACTTTCCAGAACTTCCAGTACACCAATATGAGCCAGCGCTCTTGCTGAACCTCCGCTTAAAGCTACTCCTATTCTTTTTTTTCTAAAAATTCTCATAATTAAATTATACTCTTAAAATTAAATGTTTTGCAGGGCTAATCTTATTGCAGCCCCAAGTATTGAAATTTCGAACCAGATTGTAGAGGAATTAGAGGGGCTTAAAAAACTTATCTGCGATAGTGCCTAAATTTAGAATCAGGATTATATAGTCAAATGGGATATTATTATACCTGAATTGAGTTTTACTATCTAATTACCTTAATACCACCCACATCCTTGACCCATCCCTTAATATTTGTTATGGTAAAAAGAGCTTTTGTATATAT
>CAYMPQ010000066.1:0-9658 GCA_964392345.1 uncultured Actinomycetota bacterium | reverse complement strand
TAAGTGATGCAGAATATGACATACTGATGCGAAATCTATGCAATCTGGAGAAAAAGTTTACTGATCTTATAACAGACAGCTCTCCTACTCAAAGGGTGGGAGCTCCGATAGAAGGCGGCTTTTCTACTGTAGAGCATGGAGACAGGATGCTAAGCCTGCAGGATGTATTTAATTATGATGAGCTAAAAGATTTTCTAAAAAGGGCGCACAAGGATTTATCAATGGGCGAAGGTGAAATTGAATTTGTATGCGAACTTAAAATAGATGGGTCAGCTGTATCACTTGTTTACGAAAATGGTGAATTTTTGAGGGGTGCCACAAGAGGAAATGGTGTTGTAGGAGAAGATATAACTTCAAATCTTAAAACTATAAAATCAATCCCACTTAAGCTTATGTGCGGCAAAGGAGCCGGTATTCCCAAAAGACTTGAAGTAAGAGGCGAGGTATATCTTGCAAAGGAGGAGTTTAAAAGGATAAATATGGAGAGGGAGGAAAACGGCCAGCCAGTTTTTGCCAACCCAAGGAATGCAGCAGCAGGTTCGCTCCGCCAGATTGATCCCAAAAATACTGCCATGAGAAATTTAAACATATTTGTATATGGAGCTGCAGGCGGCAATGAAATAGGCACCGGAAATCAGTATGGTATGTTAAATTATTTAAGGGAAATTGGTTTTAGAATAAATCCAAATATTAAAAAGGCATCAACCTTTGATGAGATAAAACAATACTGTGAAAGTTGGAGGGACAGGAGAAAAGAACTTCCTTATGAGACAGACGGCATAGTAATAAAAGTAAATGATTTCAGGCTCCAGTCAAAATTAGGGAATACTTCAAGGAATCCCAGGTGGGCCATAGCATACAAATTCCCACCCGAGCAGGGTACAACAAAAATTTTGGATATAAAAGTAAGTGTAGGGAGGACAGGGGCGCTTACACCTGTTGCAGATTTGAAGCCGGTTACCATAGCAGGCTCAACAATCTCCCGCGCAACCCTGCATAACGAAGATGAAATTAAAAGGAAAGATATAAAAATAGGGGATTGGGCGCTGATTCATAAAGCTGGTGATGTGATTCCGGAAATAATAAAGGTTATAAAAGAAAGAAGGGACGGGAGCCAAAAAGAATTTAAGATGCCTGTCAGGTGTCCTGTTTGTGGTGCTGATGTAATAAAACCTGAAGGTGAAGTTATAAGGAGGTGCAACTCTCTTGCCTGTCCCGCACAGCAGTATGAAAAAATTATTCATTTTGCATCCAGAGGCGGCATGGATATTGAAGGATTGGGTCCCGCAGTAGTGGGCAAGCTTTTGGACAGAAATCTTATAAAAGATTCTTCAGATATTTATTATTTGAAGTATGAAGATATATATTCATTAGAAAATTTTAAGGAGAAGTCAACTAAAAATTTACTTGATGCAATTGAGGAAAGTAAAAAAAGACCGCTTTCAAGGCTTCTTTATGCAATGGGCATAAGGTTTGTTGGTTCACATGTGGCAAGCGTGCTTGCTGAACGCTACAGGGATTTAGATGAGCTGGCAAAGGCCAAGTATGAGGATCTCGAAGGAATTAACGAAATTGGGCCCAGAATTGCACAAAGTATAGTGGCATTTTTTAAGCAGAAACAAAATCTGGAAATAATTGAAAAGTTAAGAAAGGCTAAAGTTAATTTCAGCTCAGAGCTAAAAAAGGTTGAAGAAAAAGAGGATTTTAAGAATAAGACCTTTGTACTGACTGGAAAGCTTGACTCTTTTACAAGAAGTCAGGCTAAGGATATTATTGAGAAATTTGGCGGCAGGGTAACTTCCAGTGTAAGCGGAAGCACAGATGTAGTAGTGGTTGGAAAAGATCCTGGGAGCAAGTTGGAGGATGCTAAAAAATATAATATCAAGACTGTTTCGGAGGAAGAGTTTAAGGGTATGGTAAAGGGGTAAAATTGTTACTGCATAGAGAAGTGGCCCTGAACTGATTTAAGAGTTATGGGTGGATGATAAAAAGGAAGAAAAATTAATTTAGATGTGGATGTAAAAAATAATCGAAAGTTAAATATAAAGTGGAGTGCCAGGGATGGAATAATTTCCATAATCTCTCTGGCTGTTCTGCTGGCTGTTGTCTATTTTGGGTCTTCAAAATTATTTCAGGCATTGAAGGAAGAACAATTTCTAAACATTTCTAATATAGATAATTTAAGCTTTTCTGTCCTTTATGGAATTCAGGTATTTTTGATGCTGGGTGTCGTATGGTTTTTTGCAATATTCTGGAGGGGCGCAAGCTTTAAAGATCTGGGCCTCAGATACTACAGCATAATTAAGACTATCTGGTATACTTTTATTTCGCTTCTGGCCATTTTTTTTATTAGTTTTTTGTATGTTTTTATTATGAACCAGCTATTTAATATAGAAGCGCCAGCCAGTAAAATTGAAGAGCTTATCAGCAATAGAAGCGTGTCTGCCAATATATTGCTAGTGGTAGTAGCATTGGTGGCGCCATTTTGTGAGGAAATTTATTTCAGAGGATTTTTATATTCAGCATTTAAAAAAAGCTGGGGAGTCAGTATTGCATTATTTCTGTCTTCTCTGCTGTTTGCACTTGCTCATATGGAAATATATAGCTTTATTCCCCTGATGACTATTGGCTGGATTATGGCGTATGTATTTGAAAAAACAAAGTCTTTGTTCCCTGTAATTTTTTTACATTCCGTGTACAATTTGGTTTTAATACTGATATTAATGGGGCAGTGGAAATTATAAGAATATGTTATTAATTGTGCTGGAAATTTGTTAGAATAATCTACTGATATTTTAGTGTTCGATTGTATTTTTTGTAATTGCCAACGGGTAGTGTAAAATGGTGTTATGAGAAAAATTGAAAGAAAAGATATAGAGCATATCGCAAAGTTAGCTGAGCTGGATTTTAGCGATGGGGAGCTGGAAAAATTTACTGTTCAGCTGGATAGGATACTTGATCATGTTGCCAGAATAAGCGAAGTAGATACGGAAAAAATACCTCCAACATCTCATGTTATTGAAATAAAAAATGTATTCAGGGATGATGTTGTAAAGAAGTCAATACCAAAAGAAGATGCGCTAAAAAATGCTCCCGAGGTTTCCGATGGTGGCTTTAAGGTGCCAAAAATAGATTAAGGAAAGGTATTTTGTTGGAATTTTATTATATGACAGCACACGAATTGCATAACATGCTTGTAAAAAAGGAAATATCATGCGCAGATATTGCTGAAAGCGTTCTGTCAAGAATAAGCCGGGTTGAAAGCAAAACAAACTCATATATCAGAGTAGAAAAAGAAAAAATGATTGAAGAAGCCGGAGCGGTAGATGAGTATATAGGCAGTGGCGGCAGAATAGGTGATTTTACAGGTATTCCTATTGCTGTAAAGGACAATATTTGTACAAAGGATATAACAACCACATGCGCTTCAAGGATCTTAAAAAATTATATTCCAATATACGATGCCACAGTAATTAAAAAACTAAAAGAACAAAAATATATATTAACTGGCAAAGCTAACATGGATGAATTTGCCATGGGGTCATCTAACGAGAATTCTTATTTTGGAAATGTCAGCAATCCCTGGGATACCGAAAGGGTTCCCGGTGGGTCAAGCGGCGGTCCTGCGGCCAGTACGGCAGCTGGCGAGGCTATATGCTCGATTGGTTCTGATACCGGCGGTTCAATAAGACAGCCTGCATCACTTTGCGGGGTTGTTGGTTTTAAGCCAACTTACGGTGCAGTATCAAGATATGGGCTTGTTGCCTTTGCTTCTTCGCTGGACCAGATTGGTCCTTTAACGAGGGATGTGGAAGATTGTGCAGGTCTACTGAATGTAATTTGCGGACACGATGAAAATGATTCCACATCTATTAATAGAAAAAATCCAGATTTTAAAAGCTTTTTAAAAGGCGATGTCAGGAATATGAAGATTGGCGTGCCAGCAGAACTAATGGTAAAAGAAATAGATGCAGAGGTAAAAAGTGCAGTAAACGCAGCTTTATTAAAGTTGGAAGAACTTGGGGCAAAGGTTGAGGAAGTCTCACTTCCAAATCTTAAATATGCATTGAGCGTATATTATATTATTGCACCATCAGAGGCTAGCTCTAATTTATCAAGGTTTGACGGAGTAAGATACGGGTACAGAAACAAGGAAGCAAAGACTCTTCGTGAAATGTATAAAAGGAGCAGAGCTGAAGGTTTTGGCGATGAAGTCAAAAGAAGAATAATGATAGGGACATACTGCCTTTCAGCAGGGTATTATGATGCATATTATGAAAAGGCTCAGAAAGTCAGGACTTTGATAATTGATGATTTTAAGAAAGCTTTTAAAAAATATGATGTATTGATCTCACCAACATCTCCGACTACAGCATTTAAGGCTGGTGAAAGGTTGGATGATCCCCTTACAATGTATCTGTCAGATATTTGTACAATACCTGTAAACTTAGCAGGTTTGCCTGCAGCGTCAATCCCTGTGGGACTATCATCAAAGGGCAGCCTGCCTATCGGGCTTCAGGTTATAGGGGATATACTGAGAGAAGATAATGTACTTAAAGTTGCATACAACATAGAAAATGCTGTTGGCTTTGACAAGAAACCAAATATTTTATAGTAAAAGTATCAATTTAAAAGTTTGAAATATGCAGGCGAGGGCTTAATTTATGTCTAAAAAATATGAATCGGTAATAGGGCTTGAGACACATATTGAACTTTCCACCAATACAAAAATGTTTTGTGGGTGCAAGCTCTCCTTTGGCGAAGAAAGCAATGTCTACACCTGTCCTGTTTGCCTTGGGCATCCGGGCTCGCTTCCTGTTGTAAATAAAAAAGCAGTAGAATATGCAATAAAAATTGCTCTTGCCGTGAATTGTAAAATAAGAGAATATACAATTTTTCATAGAAAAAACTATTTTTACCCTGATCAGGCAAAGAATTATCAAATATCCCAGTATGATTTACCTCTGGGGGTTGGGGGATACCTAGATGTTGATATGGGTGATTATGTCAGAAGGGTCGGAATAACAAGAGTTCACATGGAAGAGGATACAGGAAAACTTCTGCACACAGGAAAAACTGGGAGGATAAGCGAATCAGGGGCAAGCATGGTTGACTTTAACAGGGGAGGGACTCCGCTAATAGAAATAGTAACAGAGCCAGACATAAAATCTCCGGAGGAGGCAAAGGAATACTTGATCAGACTCAGGAATCTGATACTTTATCTTGGTGTTAGCAATTGTAATATGGAGGAAGGAAGTCTGCGGTGTGATGCCAATATTTCAGTAAAGAAGATTGGTGAGAAAAGGATTGGCACAAAAACTGAGATTAAAAATTTGAACTCATTTAAATTTCTGCAGAAAGGGCTGCAGTATGAAATAGAAAGGCAGATAAATCTATTGGAGTCCGGAAAAAAAGTAATTCAGCAGACAAGGCATTATGACAGCAATGCAAATATGACCAAGGTCTTGCGCTCAAAGGAAGAGGCACATGATTATAGGTATTTTCCTGAGCCCGACCTTGTTCCAATGCATATTGAAAGTAAAGTTGTGGACGATATAAGATGTACTGTTGGCGAACTTCCGGCAGAGAAAGCTGAAAGATTTGAAAAAGAATATAAACTGCCAAAATATGACAGCAGTTTTTTATCTAATGATAAAAAAATTGCATATTACTTTGAAGAATGTTGTAAACTTTACAGAGATGCTAAGAATATCAGCAACTGGATAATGGGTGATTTCAGTGCTCTTTTAAATAAAGAAGGAATAGACATAAATGATAGCAAAGTTAAACCTGCCGATCTTGCCAGTATGTTAAAAATAATAGATGAAGGCAAAATAAATTCAAAGATTGCTAAATCAGTGTTTGAAGAAATGTTTAAGACCGGGGAAAGCCCTCAGGGGATTATTGAAAAAATGGGGCTTGCACAAATAAGCGACGAGGATTTGCTGGAAGATATTATTGAAGAAATTATAAAAGAAAATCCCGACACAGTTAAGCAGTACAAAAGTGGCAAGAAAAAAGCTATTGGATTCTTGATAGGCAGGGTTATGGCTAAGACAAAAGGTATGGCAAATCCCAGGATGGTAAACGAAATTATGACCAAGAAGTTAAAATAATTTAACAAATAGAAATATTGTAGTATATTTTATAAAGGATATACGCATTTTGAATTTTGCTGGATTTTAAAGAAATAATAAAAGTAAAAAAAGGAGAAAGGTAAAAATGATAAAAAAAATAGGAGTTCTGACAGGTGGAGGAGATTCTTCTGCGATTAATTCTGCTATAAGGGCTGTATATGTTAGATCATCTATGCATGGATATAAAGTTTTTGGAATAAGAAATGGATGGGATGGCCTTGTTAAGGGATTAGGATTTGATTTAAGCAAGGATTCGGTTTCAGGAATTTTATATGAAGGCGGAACCATGCTTGGAACGTCAAGAACAAACCCTTTCAAGATAGAAGGCGGCGTTGAAAAAGTAAAAGAAAATATAAAAAAGTTTGGCCTGGATGCATTAATAACTATTGGCGGCGATGACACTAATAGTGTTCTTAACAGGCTGAGCCAGTATAATATAAAAGGAGTTGGTATTCCGCAGACCATAGACAATGATATAGCAGCTACTGATTATTGCATAGGTTTTGATTCTGCAGTAGAGATAGTTACTGACAGCATTGATAAGCTTCACACTACTGCTTCGTCTCATCACAGGATTATGATAGTAGAAGTTATGGGCAGGGATGCAGGGTGGCTTGCTCTTTATGGCGGACTTGCTGGTGGAGCAGATGTTATCTTAATTCCTGAAGAGAAATTTAGCTATGATAATATAGTAAATGTAATTGAGAAGAGAAGAGAAAGAGGAAAAGATTTTAGCATAATTGTAGTTGCAGAAGGAGCAAGGCCTGAAAAGTTAGAAAAACAAGTTACAGCCTCTGTAAAAGTTGATAATTTTGGCCATGTCCAGCTTGGCGGAATAGGTAAGCTGATTGCACAGGAGATTGAGAAAAGAACAGGATATGAGACCAGGGTTACTATACTGGGGCATCTTCAAAGAGGAGGAAAGCCCACTGCCTTTGATAGAATCGTTGCTACAAGACTTGGAGTTGGAGCAGTGGATTTAGTGCACCAGGGTAAATTTGATAATATGGTTTGCATAAAGAATGAGGAAGTAATAGCTGTTCCGATAGCTGAAGCCCTAAAAGGGCAGAAGCCTATGAATTTTGATCTGTATGAGCTGTCAAAAATATTTTATTAAAATCTTAAGGTATTAAGGTAAGTTAAAGTATTAAAATTTTTTAGAGATTAAAATTTGGCACATGAGCGCATTCCTTAAGCAGTCAGGGGAAGTAAAGTAACAGGCAGTAGTAGGTTTAAAGCCCACTCGTGGATCCAATTACTACCACCCAAACTATCTTCAGAGGTAAATAAAGATATATGAATTTGAAAGAAAGAGGCTACCCCCCCTAAAATACACACTTTTTGTGATGAATTTAATGATTATAGCTGTAATGACTATATAGATTTAGATTATGCGGAACAACTCTTGATACTCTAAATAGCATAAAGCTTGCTACAGTGCTAGAAGAGTCAAAAACACCAGGGGTAGCTAAAGCCATATATAAATTAGAAGAAATGCCTTCTATGGAAAATACATTAATTGAAACACTTGAGATCAAGGATTTACACAATAATCGTCCAAAGTTTAATGGTGTTGGTGCATACAACCAGTATTCTCTTGAAACCCTTATAAATGCAGGATTTTTTAGAGGTTGAATTATATTTTATAATAAACTCATGCTAGAGAGAGCCGATGTTTTGGCCAAAACATAGGTTGTGTATAATTATTTTACAAATCACTTGACAAATATTTTTACATAAACTACACTAAGGATGTAATTATTAAAATATACCTATGATTAACAGTAAAATACTATGGCTTCAAAAAAACAAATTCAGGAAGTTTGGGAAAAAGCAAAACCAATTCAGGGGAAGGATCCCGATGTGTGGCGAAAAGACATTTATGGTGATAAGATTCGTTTCGGCTCTTACGGAACACAGGGTGAATATGGCTGGGAAATTGACCATAAAAATCCTAAAGATAAGGGTGGAAGTGATCAGATAAGAAATTTACAACCACTTCACTGGGAGGAAAACCGAGAAAAAGGGGCCAAAACCTAACATAGAGGGAAATAATTATGCTTGCAAAATTTATCCAACAACTACGGAAAAAGCACAATTTAACGCAAGAATTTTTGGCGTCCGAATTGGGAATTTCCCGCCCGACTTATATTCATATAGAACAAGGCAAGCGTGATTTGACTATTACAGAGGCAAAAAAGCTGGCGGATATTTTTGGCATTGTCTTTGATGATTTTGTGCGTGGCAAAGATTCTTCTGCGAAAGTGGAAATGAAAAAAGGCATTAAGAAAATAAAAGAAGAAAGACAAGAGATGAGAATAAGCGTGCCACAGAAAAATCTCGAAAAATTCAAGGAAGTTTTACTGTATGTTTTATCAAAAGTTGGTGGCAAGCCAAATGTAGGCGAAGCCGTTATTTATAAATTGCTTTATTTTATTGATTTTGATTTTTATGAAAAGTTTGAAGAGCAATTGATTGGCGCGACATACATTAAAAATTACTACGGTCCTACACCCGTAGAGTTCAAGGCTATAGTTGACGATATGATTCAGAATGGCGAAATAGTAAAAGTAGAAGGAAAATATTTCAATTATCCGCAAAGAAAATATTTGCCGGTTCGCGAGCCTGATTTAACAAAATTAAAAGATGCTCGGGAATTACGCCACATTGACGAAGTAATAGCCAGATTGGGCGATAAGAACGCCACAGAATTAAGCGAGTATTCTCACGAAGACACGCCATGGATCATCGCAAAAGAAAATCAGCCGCTTGATTATGAGGCAGTATTCTACCGCACTCCTAAGACTTCCGTGAGAAACTATGACGAGCAAGATTAACTATGGCGAAACGCCGGAATTTCAAAAGGATTTCAAAAAACTACTCAAAAAATTCAAATCGCTTGAGGAAGATTTAGAGCTGGCAAAAGTTGCGGCGATTGAGCTTTACCATATTCAAAAAATAAACAATTTAAGTGTTTTTCCAATTCAAGGTTTTTGTTCCGAAGAAATACAGATTTGCAAAATCAAAAAATTTGCGTGCAAAGCGCTAAAGGGGCGAGGTTCAAAAAGCGGAATACGACTTATTTACACTTTTCATTGTCAGATTTGTAAAGTTGAGTTTATTGAGATATATTTTAAGGGCGAAAAAGAAAACGAAGATTGCGAAAGAATCAAAAATTATTTAAAAATTTTATCTTAACCCACCAACCACCCATTTTGAGGCCCCGCCGCCCGCTCGCTTAAAAAATCAGTTTTAGTTACTTCTACAGGTGCGTCTACCCGTATTGAGGGTTCCAGAATGTCAGATGAAGATATTGAGAAGATGATTAGAGGTATTTATATTCAGAACTTTCAAAATAGAGACAAGCAGGAAGTGAAAGGATATTATGAGCTGCTTTTAAATGTTTTTTCATCCTGGAAAACAATTAAATTTTCCGAAAGCACTATAACTATTGCTTTTGTAATCAATACTGATTACAATTGTAATCAAAAAGGATTACAATATGGATATCTTTAATATAA
>CAYMPQ010000065.1:0-9923 GCA_964392345.1 uncultured Actinomycetota bacterium | reverse complement strand
AGGATTAAGCTGAAAAGGCTTTACCCGTCAAATGAGGATTGACAGGACACTAGGTTTAATAAAGAAGTTCTGATTAATAGAATTGAAATGATTTACCAATATAGAAATTAACCTATGATTGTGTTCCAGAGATAAAGGAATTATATAAAAATAGACTATCTATTAGTTATAATTTAAACTATTCAGCCAATATATTTAAAATTGGAAAAGAAGTTATGTTTTTTAGTGATATCCTAAAAGTACCTAAAGATAAGATAATGGCATGATTATTCATTTATAAAATATTTTTTTATTTCATTTAGTTGCTTTAAAAGATAATGGTTCGAAATTTCACACCTCGGGGGAGCCACTTCTGACATACTTGTCTTATATGTTTATTAACTTATATTAAATTAATTATATCCTCAACTGGTTTGTTTGCAGCATGGTAAGCCGCTTTCTTACCTTAATTATTGTAAGACGTCTATCGTATATATATAATAAGCATATAAATAGAAATAAAATAAATTATTATCTTATCATAATAAATCTGAGTGAACAGGAGTATTGATGAAAGTTAAAATAAATCGCTATTTAATACCTTTATTTATCTTAACAATAATTATAACTTTTTGTTCTTTCTCCTGCAGCCCACCAGGTCCTGCTGATCAAACGATAGAAGAAACGGTAAAAGAAACTGCAGAGGAGATTACTGTTGAAGAGCCTGAGGAGGTATCAGATAAAGCAACAGTACAAGAAGGGTTGGAAAAGATTAAAAACATAGTAGGAACCAACCATGGAAGTATTGAATATAAAGGTATACATGAAATAGTTGAAGAAGGATCCTATTTGTATAAAGATAATTTATATGAGTACCACATAGATTCTAATACAAAGAATTTTGTAGGTATGATAATGATAGGCGAGCCGCCATTTAAAAAAGAAGCTAAAAGAATAAATAAAGATCAAGCCCTTGAAATTGCTAAAAATTTAATTAGAAAATGTTTTGAAAACTTTTTTGATTATGATGTAGAAATTAAAGTATATGATTACACTTCAGAACCAGAAGAAGCTGCACCTAATTGGTTTTCTATAAGGTTTGAACAGAAAAATGAATCAGGAACTTATACCGGATATTATATTGATATACACATTGATAAATACGGAGAAATCCTTTTTTATTGTGCTATAGAGGGAAATTATGAAGTTGCTGAGCAAAAACCAGAGATAACCAGAGAAGAAGCAATTGATATTGCATATAACGAAGCAGAAGAGATGGTCAAAGAAATAATAAAAGCAGAAGAAAAGGCATCTGAAAAAACAGTTGATGAAAAAGCACAAGCAATGGGCTGGGCTGATGAGCCAATACCTCCAGGTGACAGTGGTGTATATTTTGATACAGAACCTGTAGAATTTGAAGAATTTAAAGCTAATTTAGATGAGAGAGATAAACATAAAGTTACTGCAAAACTATCTGTATCACATGATAAACTTGAATGGGTAATAGATATTGATAATGTTGAAATAAACAGGTCATGGGGTCCAATGGGATTTTCAGTCATAATTAATGCTATTACCGGAGAGATTTTAACTAGGGGACATACCGAATAAATTAACAACAAAAATTAAATAAAAGTTAGCCTGAGTAATAAAAATATCCTTATAATAATTTCTTATAATTTGTAACTATCGTGCCAGTAGGAAAAAATGAAAACAAATAAAACTCTACTGTGTACTAAAAGTAAAAGATGTCATTTATGTACATAATAAATTTTTCCATTGCCTTGTTTACCTTTTGTACTATATAAGTGTTATATATATGACTCTTGATTATGCATGCATAAAATCTAATGTAGGGGAGGTTACACATAATTGGCAATGAGTTCTGTCAATTAATAAAAAATGATTTAACGATAATATACAGATATCTTATAAAGATGGGTGCTTCCCGTGAAGATGCAGAGGATATTATTCAAGAGACTCTGTGCAAGGCTTTACAAAACCTTGAATTATTGATACCTGGAAAGGTAAAAGCATGGCTGTTTAAAGTATCAATAAATTGCTTTTATAACCTCTGCCGGAAAAGAAAACCTGTCATAAGTCTGGAGATGGTGGAAACACCTGATAAATTATTTTATGAAAGTTATATTAATTTTGAATCTACAAAGGTTGAGATGAGAATACAAGTCCGGGAGATATTTAACAAGCTAAAGGACAGCCAAAAATCAATATTGATACTAAAATATTATGTAGGTTTATCTTGCCGGGATATAAGTAAATTGTTTGATACTGACGAGAATACCATTAAAACATCTTTATATAGAGCACGAAAAACTTTTAAAAAATTATGGGAGGATAATCAATATGAAAAAAACAGATAAAAATGTTAATAATGAAAGCATTCAAGAGGAAGATAAAATTGATAAACTTTTTAATGAAGCAAAAGATGGCAGGATGGAAAAAATCTTAAGAAAGAATAAAATATTATTTTATTTAAAAATAATTCTTATATCTGCAGCGGTAGCAATTGTTGTTTTATTTGCAGTGTATATCACAATTGATTCTCTTAGCTTTGATTATTGCCAATCAAAACAGATAATCGAAGAAAATAGATTAAGCAATTATTATAGAATAGGATATCCAAACAGGTATATCGGTGAGTATTCCCGCTACAATGACCTGTTTAAGGGTGAGCTTGAGTGTACAACATATAAAAATTTGAACGGCCGAATTTTATATGCAGGAACTGAAAAAAGAGTATTTGGGCTTTTTAACTTTCGTAGTGGGGTTTTTGGGGGTGGAGCGATTGCTCAACAGATTGAAGATGATAGTATAAGTACCGAGTTGAAAAATAGGCAGAGCAGTGTATATGGCCTTAGATATATGACCTTTTACTATCCATACGTAGAATATAAAAACGGTATCAACGATATGGAATTGTTAAGCCAGATATCAAATGATAAAATAGTTGAGATTGGCATATCCTTTGATAAGGAATACTCGTTAAATAATGCCAAGATGCTTATTCCAAAAGATCTTGCCACATTTTACTGGGTTGATGATAAAAGCTCAAATGAAAAGGAGAGCCTTAAAGAGCAAAAGCGGGCATGTGGTGAAAACGATATTCATGGAATCAAACTATTAGATGAGTGGGGGGAAATAGTTGAAAAACCTGAAGAAGTTTTTATTAGAGCACTTACATTGTTAAAAGATACAGAGAATTTTTATAAAGATATATATATAAAAATGGCCGGGAGTGACGGCAATCTTGATGAATCAGATATTTATATCCAGGGAGCAGTACTTGTGGGTAGCCCTGATAATATTGCTCAATTAAAGGATAAGCCGTTTATCAAATATGCAACACTAGGCAGTGTTGTTGGTAAATATTGAATAAGGAGTATTATAATCATTAAAATAAATTTTTAGTACTTTTCTATTAAATCATAACACAAATAAAAAGAAGAAACGAAAATGAAAAAATCATTAAAACCATTATTATGGGTGCTTATATTAGCAATGAACATATTATTGGTAGCAGTTTTTAGCTCAGGTGGCTGCAGGCCTGCAGTATCAGCAGTAGAAGAGAAACCTGGGTCAGAGGAAGCTCTGGGGCTTTTAGAAAAACCTGATAAAGAACTTTTTGATAAATATTTCTGTTGCATAGACTTAAATCTCCATGGCTTCTTTAGGGGTGTTAATACTTTATTGCCACACCAGGAGGCTTCTTTGAGTGTTACATTTAAAAATAAAAAGAATTTTATCTTCAAAATAGAGGTTCTTGATTTGAAAACTAATGATTTTGTTGAGAGATGTTCAACAGCTACATCATCAGACGGATCGGATGGTTTTGTTATGGAAGCTTTGGAATGGGCATTTCTTCATCCCGGAAGTTATGAATACAGAGTATATGTAGAAGGCACGCTTGTAGCGGCGTTACCGTTTGAAGTTATATCATATTTTGATTATTTTTTTAGAAACCGGGGAGAAAAAGAAACAGTACTGTCAGATGAAATAAAAGAAGAAGCCGTTGTCAGTCCGGCTGGACCTAAGATTGCCTTTACATCTAATCGTGATGGAAATAGTGAAATCTATGTCATGAATGCTGATGGGAGTAACCAGATAAGACTTACGGACAATGATTCAGAGGATATTGCGCCTCGCTGGTCTCCTGATGGGTCTAAAATTGCCTTTGAATCGTATCAAGAAGGTATGAACTATGAAATCTATGTCATGGATTCTGACGGAAGTAATCAGATAAGACTTACAGATACCGGTTCAAATACTTGGAGTCTTTCATTATCACCGGATTGGTCTAAAATTGCCTTTGAATCTAACCGTGATGGAAATAGTGAAATCTATGTCATGGATTATGATGAAAAAAACAAGGTAAAACTTACAAATAATAATTCATATGAATCAAACCCTAGCTGGTCTCCTGATGGATCCAAGATTGCGTTTGATTCCGACCGTGATGGAAATGGTGAAATCTATGTCATGGATTCTGATGGGAGTAACCAGATAAGACTTACAGATAATGATTTATATGATTCAAATCCCAGATGGTCTCCTGATGGGCCCAAGATTGCATTTGAATCGTATCAAGGTATGAACTTTGAAATCTATGTTATTGATGCTGATGGAAAAAACAAGGTAAGACTCACGGATAATGATTCATGGGATGGAGGCTATTACTGGTCTCCTGATGGATCCAAGATTGCGTTTATGTCTGAACGTGATGGATACGGTGAAATCTATGTCATGGATGCTGATGGGAGTAACCAGCTAAGACTTACAGATAATGATTCACGTGTTCAGTTCTCTAGTTGGTCTCCTGATGGATCTAAGATTGCCTTTGTATCAGACTGTGAAATCTATGTTATGGATGCTGATGGGAAAAATAAGACAAGACTTACAAATAATTATTCATGGGATGGAGACCCTTGCTGGTCTCCAAGATAAATAAGAGTGTATCCTGCTCTTATTATAGTAGTAAAGATAGAGTCTGTATAAAAAATTATAAAAGATAACCATGGATAAATTGAACTATTTAAGAGTTGTGTTTACAGATCATTAATATTTGTATCTTAAAAACCAAATAAAATATAGATACAAATTGGTAAGCAAAACACTACATCCAAGTGTAAAATAAAACAGGTTACAAAGATGCAACCTGTTTTTTGTACCCGCAAAATCATTATATAGAGTATAATCTACTCTACCAAATTCTCTACAATTTCTCCGGTCTCAGCGTTAATCTTTAGTAAATAATAATACTCATCCGGTGGTAAATCTGGATTATTTGCATCTGTTTCATACGTAATTAACTCTATCAGCCAATATATACTTTCTTCTTCTCCGATAACTAATTCGGGCTCTCCGGTCGCTTAAATCAGACCTTAGGAATTGAATAGATAATTCTTTTATTTCCTCTGCAGTAAATTTAACCTTACTCAAATCCGGTTCAAAATCTATATTATTATTACACATAAATGCTTTAAACTGACCTGTTCCTGTTATCTCAACGTATATTGTATGCCCTATATCTACGCCTTCTTTATACAATCTCCACTCAAATACATAGCGGTTACCATTTTTTGATTCCTGTAATTCTGTAACAGTTTGAGTCATTTGGTCGAGATCAAAATCTTCTCTATATCTCGCAACTGCTTCACGTGCTATATTTTCGGCTTCCTGTATCGTTACCGAAATATCATCACTGCTTTCAATATCTTTACGGTATAAGGAAAGCAAAGAACCGTCGGATGCTTGTATCTTATAGCATGCTATATCACTATCAAAAACCAAACATTCATCTTTATCCGTTTTTAAACAACTCGAGTATTTTATTTCTTCACTGCTATCTAATTTATATTGCTCGGCAATTCTCAATCCTTCATCAATACTTATCATTTCAGGTTTATCTTCTTCTTGTGTGTCTTGATCACCTTTTAGTTCAGATGCTTCTGGGTTATAAAATAATCCAAATACATAAGCTGTAACAAAACCAAAAACAATAATTCCTAAGACGATAAGAATAATAAAAACACTTTTTTTCATTTATCTTACACCCCTTTTATTATTGACCGTATTGAGCAGGCTTTGCGGTAACTAATCCTGGACTTGAAACAGCTTCATCATAAACATAATTGTTATAACCATAATAATTATGTTGATCATTATGATAATATACAGCGTATTTTGCGTCATATAAAGCTGTACTTATATTATCTCTATTATTTAATTCATCAAACAATGCATTTGCAAAAATTTCTGATGAATTTGGTCCTATATAAATAGTATCTGTAAACCCCACAGCACAGTCAGCACCGTATTCAGCAGCGCGTTCCAACAAATTTCCATATGTGGCATCATCAGTAGCGGTAAATAATCCTTCAGCCTTTAAATTATATAACTGGCCCTATCCTTTGCCTATAATCTATCGACAGCTTTTGCCATCTGTGAGCTGTTAAAATTAATATAGATTTTT
Source organism: uncultured Actinomycetota bacterium (assembly GCA_964392345.1). Lineage (GTDB taxonomy): Bacteria > Actinomycetota > Humimicrobiia > Humimicrobiales > Humimicrobiaceae > JAUVXY01. Next base: position 3,454 of record CAYMPQ010000065.1, on the reverse strand, counting down.
GTGGTATCAAGGCTTGCATGACCCAATAACTTTTGAACCTTAAAAAGATCAACCCCGGCTTCAACCAGATGGGTGGCAAAACTATGTCTTTTATGGGGAGCTCCCCATAATAGGCACACATACGCAACCCACTACTACAAGCAGACAAAAGACATCGAAACCTTAAGGCGTATTCTGGGTCATTCAGACATTAGCACCACCACAATTTATATCACTCTGGCAAATATCGATGTTGAAAACGGCATGAAATCATTTAAGGGGTTTGTATAATTTTAACGAACCTCAAAAGGTATAACAACTACCAGCACATCATCAATATATACCTTGTTTTCGTATTTTCCTGGTGGATATGTTAACGGTTCAGACCCCATATGACCACCTGCGTTTAAAGCCATGGGAAAAGCTGTCTTTGGCTGAAAATCTTTTTTGGCAACTGTGTCATAAATAGCACCAGAGAAACTCCCGGCAGGTATGTCCTTTTTTTGGGTCCACACGGTGCAAAACTGATCTTCTGAAGCAATAAAGACAGCTGTTTTTATTGGTACGTTGGATGGGTTGGCATCCGTGCCTAATGGTAATTTACCAAGGTAAAATTCTGTAAAATATTCATTATATTTAGCCTTATCAGGTTGTTCCGATAGTTGCTCTGTGCTCTGTGTTTCTGCTGATGCGGTTGTTGTTCCAGTCTGGAGGGTTGTGGCTTCACCTGTAGTTTTATTCTGTGCAGTACATCCAACCAGGATGAATCCCAGCTTCTTGAACTTCAAAGAGCTTCCTGTTCCTTTAATGTAGTTTTATGGTTTTCTTTTTAGTAAGATTATTAAGGTTATAATTTTAGCTGTTTTGGCAGTAGTGTTTTTTAATTGCTTCTTTTTTTACAGTGTGCAAAAAGTGCGAAAATATTTTTCTTTTGTATACACTCTAAAAAACCAGCCTCAAATTATGTACACTTAATTTATCATAGGCCAATAGGTTTTAATAAATCCTCTCTCTTACAACTACTATATCAAATGGTTTCCCATCCCCTCTATGTGATATTGTAAGAGTAACCTTGCTATTTATAGGGCCTCTTAAACGTATAATACCTTCGCCCTCTCTCATTGCAGAACAATTAATTCCATCAATGGCAGTAATCATGTCTCCTGTTTTCAATCCTGCTTTGTCAGCAGGTAGGCCTGGAGCAATTTCATTTATGGTAATGAAATTCTGAGAAACCTCAACCTTGACTCCAATACCACCATTTGCTTTTGAAATCATCTGATCAACTGTATCTTTATCTATTAAAGTTCTAATCTTTATTATTTTCCCATCTTTTACCTCAAAAGTCATTTCAGCCTGAACTGTATCAATGCCTATTATCTTATATTCATCACCGGATTCTTCAATTTGCACGCTGATTATCTTCTCACTGGCATTGATCCATTTAAGGATTTTTATATTATGCTTCCACAAGATATTGTGTTTTATGGACTCGTGCACTGATTTTTCATCTGCTGATTTTGATTCCTGATCTCCTAACTTTTGCTCTGTTTCAATATCTTTGCTCAAAAGCCCGATAACAGAATCTGCATCCCCTTTGTTATAATACTCAATAAATGACTCAACAAGTATTTTTTGATCTGAGTTTTGAAGAACAACATCTTGTTTGCTGCTGCATCCGGCTATCATAATAGAGATAATAAAAAGCGTAATCAACAAACGCATATATTTCATGTTTATACTCCTTCCAAATGGTCTGTAAAATAAGTATTGGCTACTTAATTTTGTATATCAAGCCCCCGTTCTTATAGGGGCCGTAAAAAGTCCAGAGTGGCTACTATTTTGGGGTGATATTTACGTTGTGTTTTTCCCCAAGTTCTTTGAGAGCAGCCAGGTATTCCTGCATTTTAGCCTCGCTTGATGCAAGTTTTGCGTTGGAAGCATCTATCAGACTGGGATCCTGTTTATCAATTGCTTCTTTGCAGAGTTTAAAGCCTTCACTTCTAAGTTTTGTTGCCTCTAATAAAATATCATACAGTTTCTGGACTTCAGGAGTTTCAGGTTTTATAGCTTCAAGCTTTGAAGTAAATTCGCCGAATTTAGGAATAATGGTTTCATTAAGTGCACTATAAAGAGTCGGATCGTTCTTGTAGTTAGTGCCAGTATTTGCATCCCATGCATCAAGCGCTTCATTCTGAAGGACGATAAGTGGTGCCATCTTTACGTTGAAATAATTTAACAGATCATTATGTACAGGATCGCTGGCGCATGACGATAAACTGATTATAAATAATAACATTATAAGACAAGCAATTAGTATTTTTTTCATTTTCTCCTTAACCCTCTTTCTCTCATATTTACATTATATTTCACTATCCTGATGATCTATAAAATAGTAACGGAATTCCACATAAAAATCATTTTACATTGCGCAAGAAATTATCCACATTTACTTAAAGAATCCATGAAACAATGAATACTTCAAGAAGTCTTTACTGTTAATCAGCTATCGCCAACCAAATGATATAAAACCCACATTAAGAGGCACCGCTATGCTAAACAATACTATAAGCAAACGAAAGATAAAATAAACTATTGAAAATAATTGTATCATTAAAATTAAAATAATTGCAATCCGCTGGCCATTTTTACTCCAACAGGTTGGTACGCTGCATTATTGGAAGCAGACTATGTTTGCCCTAATAATATTTCAAAATCAGTGAATTATTCACTAGGAATTAAAAATATTGATAGTAATAGTTCTGTAGAGTGGTCTACTGATTTTATCCCACTAAACCCTATGAGCTGCAGGTAAAAAGAATCTTTTTACCCCATGGCAAGAATATCAAAGAGCAAGCCAATACTACAAGCAGACAAAAGACATCGAAACCCTAAGAAGAATCCTTGGCCACACCGACATTAGCACCACCACAATCTACATCACCCTGGCCAACATTGATGTAGAAAACGGCATGAAATCTTTTAAGGGGTTTATATAATTTTCTAGTGATTGAGATAAAAAACAAGGCGCCATAGCATTCCTGCCGTTACCTTTTATTGCCGTAAATATCTTCAATATCTTCCGCATAGGAAACATTAAAGACAAATATTATTATCATAGATGAAGATATTTTAGGCACTCCAAAATATAAAAATCAGTAGAATTTTTACTCTTAAAACCTTGATTTGGAAAATGGTCCAGGGAATTAATATTAAAATGATCCCAATTTAGCAGGTATTTGGAGTAAAATAGGGGGGAAGATGATTAATCACTGTGAAGCAATTCGATTTATTGACACATGATAGCTTATAAGCTATCATGTAATACATGGGAAAAGATGAGCTATCTAATCCGAAAAATGTTAAATTTGATGATTTACAAAAGATATGCACGAAATATTTTGGGAACCCAAGAATAAGGGGCAGCCATCACATTTTTAAAACACCGTGGAAAGGTGATCCCAGAATAAATATA
>CAYMPQ010000064.1:5851-9960 GCA_964392345.1 uncultured Actinomycetota bacterium | reverse complement strand
ATATTAACAAAGAGAGAATTAACTCTTTAAAAGAGAGAAATAATCTTGATGATATGATAGGTAAGAATGAGTTTAAAAATTTAAACTGTCAGTTATCTTCAGATGAAAAAAGTATCAAAGAAGCTCATTTTTTTATTATTACAGTACCAACTCCAATTGATGCGCATAATGATCCAGATTTAAGTATGGTTAAAAATGCAACTGAACTTGTTGGAAAAAATATGCCAAATATGTCTATTATAGTTTACGAGTCAACATTTTATCCGGGATTGACAGAGGAGTTTTGCATACCAATATTGGAGAAAGAATCCAATTTAAAAAATAAAATAGATTTTTGGGTGGGCTATTCTCCTGAAAGGATAAATCCTGGCGATAAAATTCACACCCTTGAGAATATAATTAAAGTAGTTTCTTCACAGGACGAATATTCACTGGATGTAATTGAATCAGTATATAAAAAAATTGTAAAAGCTGGTGTTTATAGAGCAGATAGCATCAAGGTTGCTGAAGCTGCTAAAGTAATTGAAAATACGCAAAGGGATTTGAATATTGCTTTAATAAATGAACTTTCGATTATATTTTCAAAATTAGGCATAGGAACAAAGGAAGTATTAGATGCAGCCAGTACTAAGTGGAATTTTCTAGAATTTGTCCCAGGGCTGGTTGGCGGACATTGCATTGGTGTGGATCCATATTATTTAACATATAAAGCAAGAGAAATTGGATATAATCCAGAAGTAATTTTAGCAGGTAGAAAAATAAATGATAATATGGGGTCATTTATTGGTGATCAAGTTTTAAAAAAAGTATTAAATAATGGTGAATTAGGTAAAACTTTAAAGGTGATACTATTTGGGATTTCTTTTAAAGAGAATATTAAAGATATCAGAAATTCTAAAGTAATTGATATCTATAATTATTTAAAAGAATATGGTATTGATGTAGATATTTATGATCCTGTAGTGAGTAAAAATGGAGTAAAGAGCTATTATAATATTAATCTTATAGATTATGATGACATAAGAGAAGCTGACGCTGTTGTTTTTTGTGTGTCACATGATATTTTTAAAAAGATTGATTTAAAAGTTTTAAAATCAAAGCTGCATAAAAAAAATCCATACTTATTTGATATTAAAGGGATTTTTAATGAAGAATTTGTTGAGAAAGTTGGCTTTAAGTATTGGAGTTTATAATAATGGAATTAAAAGATTTAGAAATAGATAAAGATTGCAAAATATTAATAACTGGGGTAGGGGGATTTATTGGTTCAAATTTGTTAGAATTTTTCTTAAGTAAAGGGATCTACGTCAGAGGTATTGATAATTTTTCTACAGGCTTTAAGAGAAATATAGAAGAGGCAGTCTGTGAGGCAAAAAAGATAAATAAAAATATAAGATTTGATTTTATAGAAGGCGATATTGTAAGTTGTGAGAAATGTTTAGAAGCTACCAGTGACATTAATATAGTATTACATGAAGCAGCACTTGGATCTGTCCAGAGATCATTGGATAAACCGATAGAATCTAATTCTAATAATATAGATGGTACTCTTAATCTACTGAAAGCATCTTTAGATAATAAGGTTAATAAATTTATATATGCATCATCATCGTCTGTATATGGTGATGCAGAAGTCCTTCCAAAGTCTGAAGAGATGCAGCCAAATCCCAAATCAATATATGCGGTTACTAAATTAACTGGAGAATATTATTGCAGGTTGTTTTACAAGATATATGGTTTAAAAACAGTTTCGCTCAGGTATTTTAATGTTTTTGGCAGGAGACAAAACCCAAATTCTGTATATTCTGCAGTGATACCTAAATTTGTAAAAAGAATTTCTGAAAATAAAGCTCCTATTATTTATGGTGATGGGGAACAGAGCAGAGATTTTACATATATAGATAATGTAGTATATGCTAATTATTTAGCATTAATGTCAAATAATTTAAATGTTTTTGGGAACTTTTATAATATTGCTTGTGGCAATAGAGTAAGTCTTAATGAGGTAGTAAAAATTTTGGAAAAATTGTTTAATAAAAAGATAATGCCAGAATATAGAAATCCAAGAGATGGTGATATTAAACATAGCCTTGCCCTTATAAAAAGAGCCGAAGAAGATATTAATTATACAAAGATTACTGATTTTGAAGATGGATTAAAATGCCTTTTAAGTTATTTTTTCTGAGAGTTTCTTTTTAAAAGGTATAAAATTTTTTCCTGGTTAATCCTGATCCTGTTAATAACATCTGTTGAAATGCCCACTACGAAAAATATTATAGAAATAAAAAGAAATGTACCTCCAACAAATCCTGACCATATGTTTGGACTGAATGACCCTCTTGAAAAATATGTCCATGATAGAATTGATCCAAAGAAAACGCTTATTATAAAAAAGAAGAGGGCAATAAAAGAAAAGAATGAGAATGGTTTATAATCACGGTAGGTTCTAAGAATGATTTTTAGTGTATTTATTCCATATCTAAAAAGGTTGGAAGAAATTTTAGAAGTTCTTGAAGAGAAATACTTTACTTTTATAGGAACTTCTAAAATCTTTAATCTTTTAAATGATAAATCAATGAATGTTTCCTGAGTATAAGTAAAGCTTCCATGAAGATTCAATGATAGCAGTGCTTTCTTAGAATATGCCCTGAAGCCACATGATACATCATAGAACCTTTTACCAATTAATCTACTAATGAAAATTGACATTAACTTGTTCCCCCAGAACTTAGATAAAGGCATTTTAGGAAAATAATCTTTATTAGCAAATCTAGAAGCTGTAACAAAATCAGCATTATTTTCTATAATAGGTTTAATAAGTTTAGAAATGTCTTTTGGATTAAATTGAGCATCTCCATCAATATTAACCATCAAATCAAAGTTATTATCCACAGCATATTGAAGACCTCTGGAAAATGCTACACCAACTCCCATATTGTAGTAATTTTTTATTACTACAGCACCTAAATTTTTAGCTACTTTTGAGGTGTTATCTGTACTGCCGTCATCTACAACTACAACATGGGTTTTAGATATTCCAGTAATTTTTTTTGGAATATTTTGCATTACTTCCCCGATTTTTTCTTCTTCATTGTATGCAGGAATTACCACTAATAATTTTGTTGTCATATCAAATTTTTAGATTATTTATTTCTTTCATAGGTTTGGTAATATTATCAAAGAAAGAACTATTGTAATATATGTCAAATGCTATCCTAAATAATTTTATAACTATAACACAGAAAAGAAAAAGGTTTAATAATTTTTTTTATCTAAACAGTTTTGCCTTGTTGTCTATTCAAACTTAAATAATTTTAGTATACAATATATGTCTGTTAATATGGGTTCTAATATGTTCAGTATTATTAATGTGGTACAGAAATGAAAATTAAATATATTAATAAAAAATTTTTTTATATATTAATACTTATTCTTACTATTAGTATTAATTTATTAAGTATTATAGCTGGTAAGTATATAGGAATGAACCTTAGTTTTTCAGGGGTTTTTATTTTTTGGTTATCTATTCTTATAATAACATACGGTTCCAAGTTTTTTTTCTGGTTTATACTGCATAGAAGATTTCAGCTTTCGTTCATATACCCTATCTTAAGTTTGAATTACTTTTTTTCTTTGATTTTAGGGAAAGTTTTATTTCAAGAAGCTATTACTGTTAAAAAAATAATAGGTTCAATAATAATAGTTTTTGGAGTTTTTATTATAATGATGTCAAGTAAAAAATTAGAAAGTGTATGATATATGCTTTATATTTTTTTAGCTGTTCTAATTCAATTTTTAGTTGCTTTAGCGCAGGTTAATCTTAAAATTGGAGCTATTAAAGTAAATTTTAAAAAGCCTTTAGTTTATAATCTTAAAAATAAATATCTACTGGTAAGCATATTTTTATTTTTACTTGTCCCAATACTTTCTATCATTACAATGAGAGTAATTGATTTTTCTGTTTTTTATTCTTTTACTGCATTAAATTACTTTTTTATTATGTTGTTTGCATGGAAGATTCTTAAGGAAGACATTGATAAATGGAGAATTATAGGAAATTTTTTGGTAATTGCAGGAGTTATAGTATTTAATTTATAAGTATTGATAAT
>CAYMPQ010000064.1:3552-5751 GCA_964392345.1 uncultured Actinomycetota bacterium | reverse complement strand
CTTAATCTTTTTTCAGCAATATTTGGTGCACTTACGATCCTATTTTTATTTCTTTCAATTAATAGACTCATAAAAAATGAGGCAATAAGCTTAATAAGCTCTCTGGTATTTGCTTTTATTCTTCCTTTTTGGCATGTGGCAAATAGATTGGAGTTTGATACATTAAATAGTTTTTTTATAATTTTATTGATTTTTTCAGCAATTCGGTATAGTGAAAATAAAACCAGGAAATATTTATATTATTTCTTCTTTTGTCTTGGCTTAAGTTTAACAAATCACCCTATTGCCTTTTTTGTAGTGCCAGCCTTACTTTTGTATGTAGTTATTGTAAACCCTAAAATTTTTAAAAGCGTTAAAGCAATTTTTATTAGTATATTATTTTTTATTTTACCTTTACTATCGTATTTATATCTTCCTATAAGGTCACTTCAAGGATATGGAGAGGTAACCAGTCTTCAGAAATTATTCTATTATGTAACAGGAAGAAAGGTAACAGGAGAATTACATGGAGGGCATTTTGGTAATAGGGCTGTTTCTGAAATTTTAGGAGTTATAAAAGATTATTTACTTATTGTTTACAATAATTTTGGCATTGTCTTAATTATTATATCGGTGGCAGGGTTTATCTTTTTAATTAAAAGGAATTGGAAGTTTGGAATCTGTTCATTTCTTCTAATAATTTTTAATTTTATTGTACCCCCTTTATATCTGCCCTATGCAAATTCAAATTATGCACTTGATGCAATGTTGGTAATTACTATTTATATTGCATCTGGATTTTTATTGATACTGAATACATCAAATTTTCTTTTAAATAAGTCATTAAATAAGAGGAAAATATTAAAGGTTGATAATTTTTTGAAATATTTTATGGTAACAGTTATATTTTTGTTCTTTGCTTTTCAGCCAGCTTCGTTTATATATGCAAATTATGGCAAAGTAGATTTGTCGGAGCCTGAGGATGTTTATAAATTCTGGGATGAAGCTTTTGATAATATGGAGGATGAATCTAAAATATATGTGAGAGCAAAATCAACCAATATCGGGATGTTCGTTAATAGATATGAATACGGAAAAAAAGAAATAACATATGTTTATCACAATAGCTCTGAATATACAGCTGAAAGTATGATTGAAGCACTTGATAAAAATATACCAGTATATTTCGTAGGGAACAGTGGAACACTCAGATCAGTATTTAATACTGAACAAATAGGAAAAACCTATTTTTGGGATAGGTACAATGAAACTTTAAGGCTTTTTAAAGTTGTAAGTCCAATAGTTAACATTAAAATTTCTTGTTCAACTGACAATCTTACTCAAGAATTTGGTAAAAAATTTACTATTGAATATGCTATCAGAAATAAAAATAAGGAAAGTATTAAAATTTCTTCCCTTGAGCTGGAACTTCCAGATAACATTGAACTTATAGGGGTAAGACCTGATGGGTATATTAACCAGCAGCCAGGTATCAGCAGAGGTATATATATGTGGGTTAGTGATTCATATATTATAGAGGGAGAGAGCAAAATTAATTTGATTGTAGAACTAAGGGGCATAAGGCCTGGAAAGTCTACTGTAAAATTTAGGGCAACTACTCATGAAAAGTATGTTAATTGTGACGATATTGAAATAGAGATAAAAGGTTAATATAATTTTAGTTTATAATGGTAAAATGCTGAAAAAAAGAGTATTTTAAGTTGTATGGAAAATATAGGGTAGTTTATGAAAGTTATTGGTAATATTAAACAGGGTAAAAAATATTCAAAAAAAGATAAAAAATTAATTAATATATTAGTGGTAGTTGTTTGTGTAGTCAGTGTTTCTTTACTTCTCATATGTTGTTCTGTAAGTGCTAAAACAGGTGATAAGGGTATAGAAAAATTATATCCCTCATTTTCAGATTCTAATATAAAACTTATAGATTTAAATGGCGGAGATTTATATCCGGGTGAAAGTGTAAATGTAAATATAAGTGTTACAAATAATGGTGATGTAGAAGCAAGAAATGTAAAAGTGACTTTAGCTTTATCTGACCTTTTTATATTAGATAAGGGGGAGACCAGCTGGAATATTGATACTTTGGACATTGGAGAAAAAGTTACTTTTAATACAAGTTTGAAGGCAGTAGATAAGGTAACTGAAGACTCTCTAGCTTCATGCAAATTGAAAATATCTTCTGATGGAATAGGGTCTTTT
>CAYMPQ010000064.1:0-3452 GCA_964392345.1 uncultured Actinomycetota bacterium | reverse complement strand
GGATATAAGATGACTGTTTTTTTAGTTACTGGTGCAATCAGGGATTCAGATGCTGATAGAGAGACAAATAGGTATTTCAATAAGAGAACTAATGTAGCAAGACCTATACTTATATGGCCTGAGATTAAAGAAATGGATGAATATGGATGTGAATTTTTATCACATTCTGTAAATCATATAAGATTGGGATTATGTTCTGATGAAGAATTCTTATATGAACTAATTCAATCAAAGAAGGATATAGAGTCACATCTGGATAAGGAGGTTTTATTTTTTGCGTGGCCTTACGATAATCATTCAGATGAAAAGTTGCATTTACTTCCTCAGGCAGGTTATAGAGGTGCTGTCAGGTATTGGGGAGGGATTGAAGATATGAGAACAATAGATCTTTATAATATAAAGAGGGATGAGTTTAATAGCTATATTCCACCCAATCAATATGCAAATTATCTAAAACTGGATAGGAGCATAGTAATTGAGTATATAATTGATGAATATGATAAGAAGATTGACAAGGAATTTACTGTTGAATTTATTATAAAAAATAGTAATAAGAAAAGTATTGAAATTACTTCACTTGAACTGGAACTTCCTGACAATATTGAGCTTGTAGGAGTAAATCCTGATGGATATATTAACCAGTATCCTGGTATTAGCGAAGGTATATATATGTGGGTTAGTGACTCATATATTATAGAGGGAGAAGATGAAATTAATTTAATGGTAAAGCTAAAAGGTATTAAATCTGAAAAGTCTCTTATAAAATTTAGAGCAACTTCTCGCGGTAATTATATTGATTGTGATGATATTGGAATAGAGATAAAAGATTAGGAAGTATTGTGTTAATAAAAAAATAAATATGGGTATAAAACAAAAAAATTATAAATTTAAAGATAAGAGAATATATATTAATTGTTTAAAAATATTATTAGTAGCTTTAATGATATTTTCTTTTCTAATCATTAGTACTGGCTGCAAGGGGATATTTTTTATTCCAGGAGCCAGTTATGGCTATTATATCTGGGAAGATAAAGATGATGATATTCATATAGCATGGAGTATAGATAGAAAGGATTCCAGATTCAGCGGGGAGGTCCAAACTGATGGAAAAATTACTGGTTATGAAGTTTTTGAATGGGAAGAAAGTGATAGTATTTTAGTAATTGATGATAGCAGGATTGAATTTGATGCTACTCTTGATCAGTATGACTACTCTGACGAAATTGTTTTTACACCTGCAGATTATAGTTATTTAGAATTTAATCTAAAAATAAATGATGGCTATGACTTATCCAGAATCAATATTGGAGAATTTATAAATAGTCCTGAAAATAATATATTTAGAATAGAAAAAGATTATTTTGACCGATTAGAAAAAGAACCCTGGTATAAAAAACATCCATTTGTTATGTTTTTTAATAAGCTATATGTAAGTAAATTTTTCACTTTTGTGTACGTATTTATATTAGGAATAATTATTATAGAGATTTTGAGGATAAATGTTTTTTATAGTAAGAAAAAGAAGCTTTTAATTATTATGGCTTCTTATGCAATATTAATATTTATAGATGCAGGGTTTTATTTATTTTTAAAATTTGTAGCTGGATAAATAAATTTGTTAAAAGTATATTATCAGTAAGAATTTCTTTAAAAGAGGTAAAACTATAGATATTACTAGAACATTGGGAGGCAAAGGTGAAGATAGCATTAATTGGCGCAAACGGACAGCTGGGAACGGATATAAAGAGTTATTTTAAAGAGAAAGGGTTAGATGTAGCCGGGCTTACGCAGGAAGATATAGAAGTTTGCGATTTTAATGTGTGTGATGAAGTTTTAAAAAAAATAAAGCCTGATTTAATCATAAATACTGCTGCTTTCCATCGGGTTAATCTTTGTGAGGACGAGGTTTTATCCAGTTTTAAAGTAAATGCATTGGGGGTTAAAAATTTGGCAAAAATTTGCCTGGATTTGGACATACCTCTTATGCATTTTAGTACTGATTTTATTTTTGGAGGGGATAAAAGCACTCCTTATACAGAAGATGATTGTCCAAAGCCTGTAAGTCTCTACGGCATCTCTAAATTAGCCGGGGAGCATATTGTTCAATATATGTTAAGTAAATATTATCTGGTAAGAGTATGCGGGCTTTATGGTCATGCTGGTCCTTATGGGAAAGGAAGTAATTTTGTAGATCTTATGATAAAACTTGCAAAAGAAGGAAAAGATATAAAAGTTGTAGATGATCAGGTTCTTACTCCTACCAGCACTAAGGATGTTACAGAAAAACTTTATGAACTTATTCAGACTGACAAGTATGGTCTTTATCATATGACAAACACTGGAAGCTGTAGCTGGTATGAATTTGCCTGTGAAATTTTTAAACTCGCTGGACTCTCCCCTAATATTTCACCTACTACTAGTGAAGAATTTGGAGCAAAAGCAAGACGTCCCAGATATTCAGTGTTAGATAATGTTAACTTGCGGAAAATAGGACTGGAAGATTTGAGGCACTGGAAAGAGGCATTAGAAGATTACATTAAGGAAAATTAATTCCATCTCAGGTACTTAAACTGAGGATTATTCTTTGCTAGCTTTTTGTTATTAATAAAATACGATTTGCCAAAATAACTTAATAGTTTTTTATCTGAGCTGCAATCTGAAAAACAGTAAGACTCTTTCCAATTAATATCTTTTATTTTATATTTATCTAAAAACATTTTAATCTTGTTTTTACCATAGCAATTTTTCCCACTAATAATAATTTTTCTGTCTTTATAATAAGTTTTTGTGCAAATTAGTTTTGAAAATCCTAATTTATCTTTTATTTTTTTAAGATAAAAATCAGGTGATGCACTTAGTAGAACCAATTCAAATCCATCTCTTTTTAATGTCTCAATTTTCCTTCTGGCATCAATATAAATTTTTGTCAGAAGATATTCAGAAAAATCATTGGCTAACTTATCTATATCATTTATCTTAGATGAGTCGATGATTGAATTTATAAATTTTTCTTTATATTGTTTTCGGGAGTATAATTTTAATGCAAATTTTAAGGTATCTATAAGTAACTGTGGTGCATTTAAAAAACCATGAAGTGATAAAAACTTAAAGTATCTGGAAAAAAACAACACCATAGAATCTCTTTTTATTAATGTTCCGTCAAAATCAAATACTGCTATTTTTTTCATGCTATTTTAATAAGAAAGCTAAATGTGGATCTAATATTTTTGCAAAAAGTAAAACTATTAATATTAATAGTGTAAAGATATAGAATTCTTTATGTTTTAATAATCTTTCGGGTTCTTTTGCCGGACTATCTTTTTTTAATGTTAATCTAAAGTACCAAATAAATGAAATGACAAATACAGGTACAGCTAAAATCATGCTAACTGAATACTTAATACATATTATCGCAAGAGAAAATGATGCTAATGATATGTAGCCTAAAATTG